>CAVGNL010000139.1:0-24679 GCA_963630455.1 Prevotella sp. CAG:755 | reverse complement strand
AGCCCTTTCTTTTAAAAATCTTTCCCAATTTTTATCTAGTAAAGATTACTCTTGTTAAATATAATTCCCATAATGAGAAAGAGAATAAAAGAAGAGCAAAGAAACACAAAGAAAGGATCGCTTCCACTCAATAGGAAAGAACAGTTTTTCCTTCTATTGAAGAATAACTATATGAAAATGGTTATTTTCTCGATGATTACTTTTGTTTTCTTTATTCCTGCAATCGTTGTTTTCTTAGTTATGAATTACCAAACGTCCTTATTGCTAAGGGAAGAGAACGCAAAGGCTGGCGATATTATTTTCTCCTCATCCATCTTCTTTTCTCTCTACTCTTCCCCTACAGTTGCTATAGTAGCTTTTGGCCTATCTGGTTTATTTTCTGTGATGAAAGGTTTTGTTTATGATGAACCGGTTTCTTATTCATCTTATTTTCAAGGAATAAAGCAAAATATCAAAGCCGTTCTTTTTATCACTTATTTCGTTTATCTGTTCTTCGTGCTTTTCTTATTATCGTTCGCGCGCTTCTTCTATCTGACTTCATTTCCGTCTTTCTTCCGTTATGGAATCATTGCTTTAAGCGGAATCGTCTTTTTAATCGCTTTTTCGATGTCTTTATACATGTGCACTTCCGCCGTTAGATACAAAGCGAATTTGAAACAATTAATAAGTAACGCCTTCAAGCTAACTTTCCATAAGCTCTATTTGAATATCTTCATATCTTTATCAATATTGGCGCTTGTTTTAATAGCCGTTATTTTCAATGTCATCGTTCAAATGATCATCTTTTTATTGATGTTCGTTTATCTGCTGAGTTTTTTTGCTCTTCTAGTAACTTCATATCACGCTTCTATATACGATGAATTCGTGAACAAAAGGTCGTTTCCTTCCATCTATCGCGCTGGATTAAAGAAAGACTTAGATTAAAGAAGTCTCATTATCGTCGGTGAGGAAAAGATGAATATTATCCTCATTGAAAGTGATGTATGCCGTATCGTGCGATTTTATATTTGTATTCGCAGGTGAAGTAATCGCGATATGGGTCTCATCTAATAAGCCATGAACAATAAGTTGCGCTCCAAGTAGCTCTACAATCGTTGTCTTGATTTTTTGGCCACTTTCCCCAATCAAAATATCCTCAGGGCGGATTCCAAGAGTCAAAGCGATCGTGCCTTTATCGACTTCATCTTTGAGCGAAAACAAATACGCTTTCCGCTTATTGAGAACTTCATCGGAAGCAATTCTATTCGCAACATCGATTTTCTTTTTCTCGCTTCTTGCTTTGAGGTTATTTTTAGCGCAATAATCGGCAATATTGCTTTCAATCGTGAGGGAATCTTGCTCATAACGTTTAATGATTTCAGCAAGTTTTGCTTTAACGGCCTCTTGCTTCCCTTTGCTAAGTTTAATTTTCGTCTCGCCGATATCAATATTGCCTTCTTTCAAAGAATAAGTCGCTTTGAAAAGATTCATGGCTGGGCTCCCTATAAAGGTAGCCACGAAGCGGTTAGCTGGATGGCGGTATATTTCTTCGGGTTTTCCGATTTGTTGAATGTAGCCTTTATTCATGACAATGATTTTATCGGCCATCGTCATTGCTTCGGTTTGATCGTGGGTTACATAAATTGTCGTCGCCCCGATTTTCTCATGCAAATCCACAATTTCACTTCTCATCGCCACACGAAGTTTGGCATCTAAATTAGAAAGAGGCTCATCCATAAGGAAGAGTTTTGGGTTTCTAACAATTGCTCTGCCCAAAGCAACGCGTTGCTGTTGCCCGCCGGAAAGCGATTTTGGCTTTTGATTCAAAAATTGTTCAATATCAAGAATTTTGGCAGCCTTTCTAATACGACTATCGATTTCCTCTTTTGGATATTTGACATAAACATAAGCCGGGACAGGATTTGTCTTAACTAAGGAGATTTTCTCTTCGTATTCTTTTTTCTCTTTTTCCAAAAATGAGCGTTCATCATCTGTGAGATTCTTTTTCTTTAAGCTTTTCGAGGCGATTTTAATCTGTTTTTCGAGATATTTGATTGTCTTTTTGTCAACAAGCTTCTCTTGTTCGCCATTTTCATTTAATTTCGGCTTTTTGATCTTGTGATTCTTTAAACCGAAAGCCATATTCTCGTAAACGCTCATATGTGGATAAAGAGCGTAATTTTGGAAGACCATCGCTACATCGCGGTCTTGTGGAGAAACATTATTGAACAAAATGCCATCGACATAGAGTTCGCCATCGCTTATATTTTCTAGCCCGGCGATCATTCGTAAAGTCGTGCTCTTTCCACATCCCGAAGGGCCAACGAAAACAACGAACTCTTTGTCAGAGATATCGAATGAGAAATCGTGAACGGCATGGAAACCGTTATCATAGATTTTATTGATATTTCGTAAAACGACATTTGCCATAAATTATCTCCTTTGTTTAGGAATTGCTGTTCGAAGCGCTCAATTTGGCATTTAAGAAGACGCAATGATTGACCGCTTTGTTGATAGAAGTCATAGTGATTGTCACGGTACTTCCGATATAATCGGAGAAATCATAAATATAGGTGAAGTGCGGATCTCCTTCAGCAGCTTCTACTAAGACATATTCCGTGGTAACGCCTATAGCCTTGACGGTGTTTTTATCGACCATTGTCAAAACGCGTGCTTTATCAGTGTCTTGATTGACAAACATACGCCAAGTGACGGTGAAGTAGCGCTTCTCCTCGGTCAGATTGATTTTGATTGCCGCGCTGCCATTTCCCGCAAAATCAGGTCCTTCATTGATGGAATTGACGGAAGAAGTATACCAGTCGGCAAAGAAACTATCCTTATTCTCCCAAGAGGTGTTTTCACTCAAAGTGGCACCAGCCCGTTCAAGCAATTTGACGCTAGTGATGCAACAATGCGTGGCGGCAGCCTCATAGAATTTAATAAAGACATTTTCACCGACATATAGAGAAAGGTCATAAATAAAGTCGATTGGGGAGTCGCTATTTAGAGTAACATAATCCGTTGTTGAATCGTTAGCTCGCACTACCTTTCCATCAACATAGACGAAGAATTTCGGGTTTGTCTCTCCTTCGCGCACGAAATTTCTGATTGAAACCTTAAGGAATCTTGTTTCGCTAGAGATAGCGTGATAAACGAAAGCCGTGGCCCCCGCTTTCATATCGAATCCTTCGCCAACTCCCGTATCGAAATCGCCGCTTCTGATCCATTCGTTATATAAAGTGGTTCGGTTCCAAGAAGTCGAAGTATTCAAACTTATTCCATCGACATTTTTATAAATGACCGTGTTTGAAAATGGCGAAAGTTCGTCCCCGCGTTTAGCCTGAACTTGGATGTTATAGCCTCCAACTTCGCTAAAAGAGAGGGTGTAAGAAGTCGAAGTGACGTCAATTAAGTATTCGCCATTGCTATAGATGCAATATTTCTCAGCGCCAGGAACCTCTTCCCAGGAGATGGTCTTATCATTCAAAGAAATCCTCGGAGCGACAAGAGCCACCGGTTTTTCATAAGTGTAAGAGACGGCGTTGCTCTTTTCGCTTGGAAGGTAAGAATTGTTTCTATCGAGAGCAACAATATAGTAGGAATATGTTCCGCTTTCATCGACGGATATTTCATATGACAAAGTATTTAGATGATTGTATTTCACCTCATCGTTCTCATATAAGCAATATCCGCTAGCGTGTTCAACCCTCTCCCAACTAATAAGGTTTCCATCAAGTTTGATCGTCGGTGTTGAGAGTTTTAATTCAATTTGGCTAGAAGAGCTTTCTTCCACACTCTTATCAGAAGAAGAATTTGTCGAATCGCATCCCGCTAAAAGCAAGACTGAGAGAGGAATCAAGAATAGATTTGTCTTTTTCATAATCATTTCTCCTTATTCAATGCTGATGGATTTGCATCTAACTATTTCACCACTTCCTTCGCCGCTATCATCGCTTTCAAAGACAAGCAAGCCTTTTTTGCCAGCCAAATCATAGGAAGATAAATCAAAGGTGAAGGTCTGGAATTCGCCGCTTTGGAATAGATAATAACCATATTGGTTCACTTTTGCCTTATCCCATTCATTTGCAACCAAATTGATAGAACTTGCGCCACGTTTCGAATTAGGATCCTCCAAGTAGAGCCTCACACGCAAATTGACGTCCGAAGTAGCCGAGCCGGATTTGGCAACCATCGTTATTTTCTTATCTTCATTTGACCAATTTCTCATCGTGTAGGCATAGGCATTTGGAATATAGTCGTCTCTATCATCGAGGTCTGAGCCATCTAGATAAATACCATCACTTGTGTATTTTGCGCTGTCGTATTGCAATCCTCCACATCCAAGCGTCCAATCGCTTTGCTCCCCAGAAGAGAAATCCCAAGCCTTTTTATTGGTAACAGGCGTATCTTTAACATCATTCCAATAGAAAGGATCAGTTTCAATCGCGCATAATTCATCATCGCTATATGCGAAAGGGTTATGATCCAACACTTCCTCAACATCTTGATGCGGCACGTTTTCCGTGATGAGATCGATAAATTCGCCAGCATTCACCACTTCAACATGATCGTCAAGTTGCTCAACAAAACGGTTGATGTATTCCATCGTGCCAATAGACCAAGCATGGCAAACAACAGCCGAATAAGCTTCGATAGAATGAATATCTGTTGAACGATCATTGATACGCTGAGCCACTCTTTCCGTATAGCCATAATATTTGGCAACCGCTGAGCCCGATACTCTCCAAAGAGTGTCGCGGAAGCAAACGAATGGTTTATCATTGCTCCAATAAACTCCACCTGCCCCAGTATCGCCTCCTTGGACATAATAATCACTAACGCTCCAAAGCCCGCCTTTGATGTTGTCGTATTTAGTAAAATAATCAAGATAGGAAGAAGAAACGTAATTGTCGATGAAATTAAGGACGCTTAAGCCGGATTTCTCACAATAACCGGCCGTTTTTGCGGCATAATCTTCCATAGTCGATTCGTTATAGTCGTTGACATTGACATAGCCGAATCCTGAAGGCCCACAGATGAAATCATCTTTCGTTGTGGCTTTATCGTAAATTGACTCCATGACATAAGGGGCGACATCGCTCAAGGATGGAGCCATCGTCCAATTCATCTTGAATTTGCCACGATATTTCGAACCGTAGTATTTGCTATCGGTTTCAAAACCACGTTGGAGCCATTGCACGTTGTCACCATCCGACATAACGATGGTAACATAATGCTTTCCTTCTTCAGCTTTGACGGTGGATTTGCTTCTATTTGCTGGCACTAAATCATTATTAATATCCTCAGCCGCCATAAAAGAGAGGTTCCCGCTCCAATCTGCAGCGATAGTGACCATCGAGTAATTCGAATTATACGCAACGAAGCTGCCTTCATTCTCTGTCCAGCCAAAAACCGGGCAATTCGAACAAGTCCACTCCGATATCTCTTTGCGAAGATCATCATCGATATAATCCACATAAGTCGATAAGCTAGCGCCGGCGATTCCATAATCTCTTAAAGGAAGAGAGCTCGGCTTCTGATTCACCAAATAGGTATTGTTAAGGAATTCTTTATATTTGTGGAAAACTTCTGCATCCGTCATATTTGAAGCATCGGATCCGAGTTTAAAGCCTTCTGCAAGACATTGGCTGACCAGGCTATTCTCGACCATGATCCATTGCTCAACGCCGGCAATCGTGGCCGCACGATTAATGGAATTATCGTAAGCATCGCCTTTATCTGTGGAAGTATAGGTAACGAACTTCTGATTTACGATTGACTTCTTATGAATCCTCAATAATTCCCATGGGTCTTCAATCTCAACGATAGAAAAGCCCAACTTTTCGCTCATCTCCGTGAAAGTCGCATCCTTCTCTCCCATGCCAGAGATGAAAATCGTGGCTTTATTTTGAGCCAAAATGCCTTGAAGAGATTGAATGAGGACGAATTCCGCGCTTGTTAAAGAGCTTCTAGGAATCACATAGCACGTTGTGGCAAACCCATTCGGCTTATAGAAAGCTCCTTCCTTGATTTTTTTGACGTTGTCATCACCTTGGGAAGTTGAGGAAGTCTGGCTCTCATCGCTTTTACCGGAATCGGTCTTGTTTGTGGCGCATGAAGCGAGCAAAGCGCCGAAGAAGAGCAATAACGACATCATTTTCTTTTTCATTTTGGTTACCTCCTATTTGATGCCTGAAAAATTCAAGCCGCCGATGAATTTCTTCTGGCAGCAAAAATAAACGATTAGAACTGGAATTAGGGAAATGATCAAGGACGCGGCTTTATAAACCGTCTCTCCCCAATCGCTCGAACCAGCAAAGTTATAGAGTTTAAGTTGGATTGTGAACATTGAGCTATCGCCAGTAATCAGCATCGGCCAAAGATAATCGTTCCATTGAGCCACGAAATTAAGCACGATATAAGTTGAAATCACTGGGAAAGAAAGCGGAAGCACAATCGAAAGAAGGATTTTAAGTTCGCTTGCCCCATCTAATTTTGCGCTTTCTAGGCAAGCATCAGGTATCGAATCCATGAAGGCTTTCACAAGGAAAATGCCAGTTACATTGACAATGCCTGGAAGAATAAGCCCAGCGTAAGAGCTAGTCCAGCCTAAAGAAGAAACGAGTTGATAGTTGGTGACCATTAATATCTCACCAGGGACCATCATCGTGATAAGAAGGCACCAAGTAACGATGCTACGCCCTTTGAACTTCTTCTTCGCTAAAACATACCCCATAAGGAGAATGATGATAGAAGAGAGAATGATGAAGCCAAAGGCCACGATCAAAGTGTTTTTGATTCCTTCTAGCAACTCTCCTTCAATAAAAGCCTCGACATAGTTAGAAAAACATATTTCCACAGGGAAAAAATAGATTTTGCCGTATTCTGGATAAAAACCCTCAACAGGCTGAAGAGAGGTGACGAATTGGAGATAAAAAGGAAAAATCTGAGCCAAAGCGATAATAGAAAGGACAATAACAATCGTCACCGTCAAAATGATGCCGCTGATTTTATCTTTCTTAATTTTCGCATTTGCATCTCTCGTCGCGATTTCTATTTGAAGTTTCCTATCATCCATCATCATCAAAACCCCTTATTATTGCCTGAGACTTTTCGTTGCATTATCGAGAAGAAGACGATAACGATCGTCGTGATGACGCCGATTGCGCAAGCATAAGCCATTTCGTTATTGAGAATATTTTGGTAAAGGTAGAGAACTACAGTAATCGTGGCGTTATCAGGCCCACCAGCAATCAAAGGATTATCAGCGATAAGTTGCATTGGACCCATGATTCGTACGCCAGAAATGATAGAAAGAATGACGTTATAGTTGATTGCTTTCATAATCGAAGGCACATAGATATTCTTAAAAATCGAGAATCCTTTTGCCCCATCAATCTTTGCCGCCTCTATTTGATTTTGGTCGACGCCTTTCAAAGCGACGTAATAAATAATGAGTTGGGAAGAAAACCCCAATAAAAGCGGCATGATCATCAAAGTGATAAGAGCCAAAGACTTATCGTTGTACCAAGCTAATTTGTTTCCTCCGAAAGCCATAATTATCTGGTTCATCAAACCACTATCGGAAGGACTGAAAATCTGCTTTGTGATCTCAGTCGAAGCAACCGAGGAAACAAGAGTCGGCCAGAATAGGAGCGTCAAAAAAAGCTTTTGACCTTTCTTCATCTTTGTGATGAGATAAGCGAAAATGAGCCCAAGAACATTATTGGCAATCGTCATCGACACCGTCCAGATGATGGTGTTTTTCATTGATGCCAAGAAGGTCTCATCATGAAATAAGCGCACGTAATTGTCAAAGGTAAAGAAGACGCTGATATTACTCACATCAAGCGTTAAATCGGTGAAAGAAAAATAAACAGCCCTCACAAAAGCATAAACAAAGAAGACCCCCCACCAAAGCATCGGCAAAAAAATCATCAGGTAAGAAGTTTTATCCTCACGCGAGAAAAATCTCTTTTTCTTCAACAAAGAGTTTCTCTCAATGTCCCGATAATTTAAATCGTAAATGATAGAAGTGTCTTTCTTTCTCATTTTTTAGCCCAATTTGCGGTCTGTTTCGCTTTGGCATTCGCTTTGGCAAGTGGCGATAGCTTGAGCGATTGTATCTTCGCTTGTGGCGGTAACGCATCTATAAAGTAAGGTCACGAGTTTTTTCTCCATAAAAGGCCAAATCGGAGTGGCTGGCCTAGGAGTGACGTGCTCGAGTTGCGAAGCATAAACGGAAAGATATTGATCAGAGGTGTAATAAGTATCGCCAAGAGCTTCTTTCGTGACAGGGAAGAGGCTACCTGCTTTAGCAAAGGCAATCTGGCTCTCTTTATCTGTGGAAAGGTATTTGGCAAATTTATAGGCCTCGTTGACACATGAGGATTTTTTGGCGATGGCTAGGGAATATAAACCTAATCCAGAATAGCCAGTTCCCCCGTCCATGAGCGGCAGCATTTCCTTGATGCCGAGCTCAACGGCGTTGTAATTGATTTTGCTAAGATTCCAAGAACCCATTTCGATGAAGGCGCATTTGCCATTATAGAACTTGCCCTCCTCATATTCGTTCTGAGAGGCAAATTTCGAAAGCTTCACCCATTCGGCGATGGCATTTTTGACCTCTGTTGAATCAATCTTGACTGTTTTGCAATCTTCAGAAACTAAGCTTCCTCCTAAGCGTGAAACATAACTCACGAATTCCATTGCCGAGAAGGTTGAATTAATTGGTTGAGCAAATGCTACTTCAGCCTCAGTGCATCCGTTTTTGATGGTTTCCAAATCCGAAAGAAACTCGCTATAAGTAGTTGGAGCGTTATTGATGCCGGATTTCTTTAGCATCGTCATGTTATACATCAAAGCAACCGTATTTGCTGACATCGGAAGAGCGTAAGCCTTTCCTAAATACGCGTTGGCATTATATATATTTTCTGGAACAAGTTCTTTTACCTCAGTATCTGCTCCTAGAGCGGATAAGTCGGCTAGTTGGCCTTCGTTAGCCAAAGATTGAACGTAAACATGATCGATGATCGCGATATCGGGGCGTGATTTATCATCGTTTAAGGCAACTTGATATGCTTGATAAAGGTCGAGGCCGGATTTCTTAACGATCTTAATCGTACAATTAGGATTATCGGCTTCGAATTTTTCTTTGGCGTTTTGAATAACCTTCATGTAGCTATTTGTCGACGGCCACCAAACGGTGATGGTTTTATTCTCATCTCCTCCGCTTGTCTTTTCTTTCGGAGCGCAAGCGATTAGGCAAGTTGATAACAAAATTGGTAGGATTGGTAATTTGAATCTTTTTTTCATAAAAACTCCCGTGCGCTTTTAGGCTATTTATCTTCTATAGTTTATTTCCTTAAAGGGTAAAACGCAATTAAAAAAACCGTTTTTTTGAAAGGGCTTACTAAAAAGGACTATTTGCCCTATTTTTGAAAAACAAAAGAAACGTTTTTTTACTGCTTTATCTTTTATTCTTCTATTCAAAAAAAGAAAAGCTCGGAATTACCCGGGCTTGCTAACGAAATAAATCTTTTATTCCTCAAACACGAATGAATCATTGACATGAATCTTGCTTTTTATCAAGACATTATGTGGTTTGCCTTCATTCATAATCTCACGTAGCTGGATAGAGGCTTCAAGAGCGAGTTGACCATAATCTTGTTCGGCATAAGAAAGAGGTATGTCAAACGCTTCAAGATCTTTTTTAGGTGATCCAAGAGCAAAGACCACTACATCCTTCCCAACAATAAGGTTCTTGCTCCTAATTGCCTGATAGACGCCCTTTGCGATAATGGCTGAGCCGACGATGAAGGCGTTATAGCCTTTTTCAAGCGAAAGAGAAGCGTGATAGAAGCCCTCTTCAACAGAAGAATTCTCAGTATAGAAGGAAGAATGCATCGAAGGTTTCTTTTCTTCGATTGCTTTCATGAACCCCTTCTCCCTGTCTTTGGAAATGGTGAGTGACTGATTCGAATTGATAAGACATATCTTGTCTTTCCCAACTTCAATCATCTTTTTGGCAATATATTCGCATAATGTCTCGTTATTGGTATCAACACAGGTTATTTTTTCAGAATCTGTCGAACCGATGACAACAAAAGGAATTGAGTTCAATTCCATTTCTGATATACGCGTATCCATGAGGGTTGGCCCCACGAGTATCGCTCCATCGATTGGAGATTGCCCCTTCCTTAATTTATCGGAAACTTCCTTTTCTTTCGGTCCAAAATAAAGAAGGACGTTAACGTTATAATCGCTCCAATAAGTAAGCGTTGTTCTTATCACGTCATTATAGAAATTGTGGTATCTTTTCGTTGAAGTTTCGAGGAAAACGCCAATGATATTCGTCCTAACGTTGTCGGCATTGCTTAAGAGGGATGCGTAAAAATTTGGCGAATAGTTGTATTCCTTACAAACTTTAAGCACTTTTTCTCTGATAGGCTCAGAGACGTAGCGCTTGCCTGAAAGAACGTTGCTGACCGTGGATTTTGCCACTCCGCTTTTTTCCGCTATATCATTGATTGAAATCATCGCAATTCCCCCTTATTTATTTTCTTTTTATGTTTTTCCTCATCAAGAGAATCAATTGTTCAATGCCGAGAATTTGCACGTTGTCACTTAATAGATTAACTAATTTATCAAGGTCTTTGCAAGTAGTAGACCATGGATGGACGTTGATGACGCTATAGCCGCTTTCCTCAAAAGGATCGATGGGCAAAGAATTTATGAAACCAGCTAAATCGTTGATGAGTTTCTCTTTGTTTGTTTCTTCCTCTTCTTTTCTGTCAAAAAGATTCCAAAGAGAGGCTTTTACTGAGATAAATGGCTTATCATTCGCCCAAAACACCTTTCCTTTTCCGCCTTCATATTTGCTCGGATCAATCTCATAAACCCCTCCAATGATATTTGGGCATTTGGCATAGGAAGAAACGACAAACTCGACCTTTTCTTTGCTCATGTCCCTCTTATTGTCCAAAAGCATCGCAACATTGATATCCATAAATGAGAGATATTCGCTCGTTTTCTTAACATAAGCAGGAAGAAATTCGCGTGGGAAAACACAAGGATTCATATATCCATAACCAGAAACGCCGCAGATAAAATCCTCGTTGTCGACATGATGGTAAATATATTCAAGGCACATCGGATTAAGGTCGATGAGAGCTGGACTAATTGACATCGTCAAAGGGTATTTGCGTCTTACTGAGGCTAAATCCATATAGAAAGAGGAAAAACAATAGCTTCTTTCAAGCCACTGAATGTTATCTCCATCGCTCACCACAAAAGACAGATAATGTCTATTCTCTTTTATCTCCTCATAATGTTTTTTTCTTGCGACTTTTTTCGGAGAGAAAGTTCCAAAAAAAGAATGATTTGAACTCCAATCCATAGGAATGATGGCATCACCATATTTAGAAATTTGGTTAACAAAAGAGATTTCATCGCTCGTCCAGCCATATATGCATATGCCTTTATCTAAGTAGGATAGCACTTCATCAAGGAACCGTCTTTGTTCCTTGCTTTCATCGACATAAAGAACGAACCATTTGTTTGTTATCGCAAAATCTCTCAAAGAGATAAGGAAATGCCCATCATTTTTACCAATAGGCTCATGGATTAAGCCGGTTTTCGACAATTTATCTTTGTATTTAGCAAATGCATAACGTTGCACGTTTAAATTGTCCAAACCGAGTTTCGTTAAATCCTCAACAAGAGACAATTTTCCTTTGACGAGATATTCCAAAGAAGAAGGAATGGCTAGAGCTCCAGTCGCAGCGCTTATCGAAAAAGCGGCGTTGATTTCAGTTGAAGATGGATCGAGATTATAAAGAAGATAAGAAGACAAGGAAGGGAGATATTTATTGAGAGCGGTCTTAAAATCAATCATTAAGATTTCATATTCGTTTTTGTCAATGAAGTCGAGATAATGGTCAACGTCAAGTAACAATTCAGGTTTAATTTTGTTCGCTAAACCCTGCAAACACGTAAAAAGAGCAAGTTCATCATCTGAGAGCGTTATGTGCCTTACGCAAAATATTTGTTTTTTCATATTGGCATATAGTAACACAACTAATTTCAAAAAAAATCAGAAAACCGTTTTTTTATTATCGGATTTATGCCAAAATGTATTCGCAAACATTTTTGAGGTATCTTAAATGAAAAAAACAATTCATCTTATTAGTGGAACCCATTGGGATCGGGAATGGAGACATACTGCTGAACAAAGCAAACTTCGCTTGGCCGATTTAATGGATAACATCATCGACATTTTGGAGAATAAGCCAACTTATGAATATTTTTGCGTTGATGGCGGCACCATCGTCTTAGAGGACTATTTCACCGTTCGTCCAGAAAATAGAGAACGCGTGAAAAAGCTCATCAAAGAAGGCAAAATGATCATCGTTAATTGGTATACTTTGCCAGAAACTAATACCGTTGCCCCAGAAAGCATGATCCGTAATCTCTTAACCGGAAGAAGAATGGGCAAGGAATTCGGCGGAGCGATGAAATCGGGTTATACCGCTACCTCTTACGGTCAACCAAGCCAACTTCCGCAACTCTATCAAGGATTTGGCATCGAGAACGCCATCTTCTATCGCGGAACAAACAAACATTTCTTGACCCCTTTATTCAAATGGTCGGCACCTGATGGAAGCTCTATTTTCACTTTAAGAACTTTTGATGAGGTCACGAGGACAAATTGGTTCTTCTATGTCCATGGACCAGCGGTCTTAGGAAAGGGCCTGAAGGATCTTTCTTATAAATACAGTCGAGATGAAGCCCCGGTTCATATGGTCGATATGGGTTCGTACGAGAAAGCCTTTGTCGCCACTAAGGAAAACGAGAACTATATCCACGATGAGAAAGTCCTTAAGCGTTCTTTGGATTATCTTTTGAATCAAGCTGAGCCTTATGCTATTGGCAACAATATTCTTGCCCTTAACATGGAAGATAATGATGAGCCATATCGTTACTTGCCTGAATTAATCGCTGACATGAACAAGATCTATCCAGATTACGAAATCAAGCAAGAGCGGATGGATGACTATATGGAAACCATTATGAATCTCGCTAAGAGTGGAAAATACGACTACGCTAGCTACGAAGGAGAACTCCGTAATACCACTTTCGCACCAGATGATTTCAACGCTTTATTGGGTGCAACTCATTCTTCGCGCATCAACATCAAACTCATGAATGAAGAGTGCGAAAATGGCCTGATTAACCTTGCTGAGCCTTTAACAAGCGCCTCATACCTTCTCGGTGGGGAATACCCAGCCACCAACATCGAGCACGCCTGGCATACCCTATTGAAATGCCATGCCCACGATAGCATCTGCGGCGCGGCCGTTGATCGTGCCCATACTGACATGAATTATTCTTTTTCCGTCACGAAAACCGTTGCCGAGGAAGTTACAAACAGAGCCTGCGTAAGCCTTTATCAGCAAATCGATACTGCTACTGGTTTTGAAAAAGAAGATTATCCAATCGTCGTTTTTAACACTCTTCCTTTCGAACGCGAAGAGGTGATTGAACTAGTTATCGATACTCCAAAAGACGCCGTCAAGATGATCGATAACGGTATGGGCGCGCCTGTCCCAGCTGCTACTTTCTTTGATATCGTGGATGAAAAAGGCAATATCATCGAAAGCAAGGAATTATCCTCTGAGACGGCATTAGTCGCCATTGAGAAAAAAACTGATACAAAAGCAATCAAATTCGAGACCATAAGAAGGCATATCCTCGTGAAAGCCAAAGTTCCCGCAAATGGCTATGCCACTTATGCACTCCGCATGCGTTTAGCAAATCTTGCTTTCGAGCCAGAAATCATTGATAATCGCAAACTGATTGGTAGAAGCAATGGCGTCTTAGAAAACGAATATCTTAAAGTCGTAATCAATCCAAACGGCACTTTCGATATGTTCGATAAACTCACAAAACGTTGGATGAAAAACCAAGGTTACTACACCGATGCCGGTGAAATCGGGAGCGCTCATGAGCACGCTGAACCGAAAGTCAATAAAACCTATACCTCTTTTGGCGCCAACGCCGATATCGAGATGATAGAAGGCAACAATGAGCTAAGGGGCATCTACCGCATCGCTTTCACGATGAACATTCCTGCGGAAGCCTCTTTGGATGGCCATGAGCGCACTTCCGAGATGAAGCCTTTATCCATCGAAACGTATTTAACATTGGAAAAAGGAGCAAAAGCTCTCAAAATCAAAACTACCATCATCAATAATTCCCGAGATCATAAACTCACAGTCCACTATCCAACTGCCATCGAAAAAGCCGACTGGTGCTATGCCGAATCAGCTTGGGACGTTGCGAAAAGAACAATCAGGTGGCGCGATCACAAAGACAACAAAGAAGGCTTCTATTCTTTCCAACCAATGCAGAATTTCGTCGATGTAAGTGATGGAAAACTTGGCTACGCCTTCCTCTCTAAAGGATTAAGAGAATACGAAGTCGAAGATGATGAGAACCGCACCTTGAAGATTACCTTGATCCGCACGCAAAGAGCCTATATGACCGCAAATTCCAAAATGACTCTCGCAGAGACTCATAAATATACCGGTCAACACTGCATAGGTAGCCTTACTTACGAATACGCTCTCTATCCACACACTGGCTTATGGAATGAAGGCAAGGTTTTTGAAGAGGCTTATGCCAACAAAGTAGCAATGAAAGCCATTATGGGAGTCCCAACGAAAGGGAAACTGCCAGCCAAAGCTTCCTTTATCAAAATCGAAGGCGGAGATGGAGCGGTTGTCTCTGGTGCTTTCAAGCTTGCAGAAAACGGCAAAGACATCATTTACCGCATTTGGAATAACTCCGATGAAAATAAAAAGCTTAACATTTCGACCGTCTTCTCTTTGAAAGGCGTCAAAGAGACAAAACTCGATGAGACGCCAATAAGCGACATCTCATTCAATGACAATAGCATCTCCTATGAGCTTAAGAAACATAAAATCGCGACTTTCTTGCTGGTGAAATAAGATGATAGATATCACTAATTTAGGCTCATTTGGCCCCGATAGCGGCTTAATCGAATTAAAATCCACGTCGGATAAAAAGTTCAACGTCGGCAAGGGTGGCGTTAAAGCAATTGTCTCTACTGGCGATAGGAAAGTAGAGTTCATTTCTTTTGAAAATCATTCCTTGGCCTTTGTTAAATCCTCCATCGGTTATAACGCTTATTATCCAGTGAATAAAGTCGCTATCAAGCGCCCAATCAAAGCAGTTCTCATGGATTTGGATGGAACTTCCGTCAAAAGCGAGGAATTCTGGATTTGGATCATTCAAAAATCCATCGCTTCTTTGCTTAACGATCCCTCCTTCAAACTTGAGGAAAGCGACCTTCCCCACGTCTCTGGTCACAGTGTCTCAGAGCATCTTCAGTATTGCATCAACAAATATTGCCCAGATAAAAAACTCGAAGATGCTAGAGCCTATTATTTCGAACATACTGAACACGAGATGAATGAGATAATGGAAGGGAGAGGAAAGGAAAGTGCCTTCACGCCTGCAAAAGGCATCAAAGAATTTCTTTTGGCCCTTAAAGAGAGGAACATTAAAATCGGCTTAGTGACTTCGGGATTATATCAAAAGGCTTGGCCTGAGATACTCTCAGCCTTTAAAACCCTTGATATGGGCGACCCAAAAGATTTCTATGATGCGATTATCTCTGCTGGGTATCCTTTAAAGAAAGGAAGCGTTGGGACGCTAGGCGAATTATCGCCAAAGCCTCATCCATGGCTATATGCCGAAACTTGCACCGTTGGCCTTAACATACCTTTTGAGGAACGAAATTCAGTAGTCGGCATCGAAGATAGCGGAGCTGGTGTTTGTTCAATCCGTCTTGCTGGATATCCTACAATCGGCATTTCTGGCGGCAATATCGAAGCAAGCGGCACAAAGGCTTTATGCGACTATTATGCCGATGATTTTGACTCAATTCTAAAATTTATCGATGGTGAATAAAAATCCCACATATCACGCCTAATCTAAAACGAATCGCCATAAAAGGTGGTTCGTTTTTGTTTTGTTAATTTATACTTTGCGTTTTCAAACAAAACATCATTCGAAAGATCATTGAAATGAGGCTGAAATAATTAAGAAGCATTTCCATTCTTTTTCAAAAGAAGGAGCTTCTCGTTCAATTTCTTATAGACATGTTCAATCATCCATTCTTCATTCGAAAACGTGTAGACATCCTCTAACTTAACCCATCTTAAACCCGAGTTTTCATCTTCTTTTATTTTTAAGAGACTCTTCTCATCTGCTTCCAAAAGATAAGTGAGGTTCAAATGAAGATGCGATGGGACATATATTCCCTTTTTATAGTGAGAATTTACGGTCAAGATTTCTAGAGAAAATATTTTTCCAGCGTTCAAAATCTTGAAATTAGAAATGCCACTTTCTTCCTTGGCTTCCTTTAAAGCAACTTTGAGACAATCAATCTCTCCATCGTTATGCCCTCCAAGCCAACTCCATGATTTGTAGATGTTATGGTAGCAAAGCAAGACTTTATCTAGATCTTTGTTCGCAATCCAAGATGATGTCGTTAAGTGACAAATTTGATTTTTCCGATCGAATATATGGCTTTCGTTATTTATGGCTTGGAGAATAATTTCCTTTTCTTTGGCTTCTTCCTCATTAAAGGGGCAAAATCCTTCAAGTTGCTCAACGAGTTCCTTTTTGTTCATAAGGTTTCCTCTCTAAGAGAATTTATTTCTTTCTGAAGAAAAAGAAAAACGTTGGCTAAAGGAAAACCATCCACTAACGCATGAGATACCGTTATATTGAGCGTAAGATGATATCTATTATCAATCCCCTTCTCATATTTATCCCATAACACTCTTGGGATAGAAAGATTGTCATGATTTCCAGAAGGCGTTGGGTGCTTAAATGACTTTACATGCAGTATTGGCAAGCATGAAGCGAGAATAACGTTAGGCAAAGAGCATAATGGAGAGGTGTTTAAATCATCGTTTGGATTCATTTTCTTAGCCTTTTCGTTTAATTCGGTTACCTCTTTGATGAAAATATCCAACTCAGGCTCAAATTCCATCCCGACATTAATATAAACCCCGTCATTGCCCATAACAGTCCATGTTGGATGAATGAAATCATAGTAATAGATTTTCCCATTCACCTCTCGTAGGTGAAGCTCATAAACGGAATTTACCGCTTTGGTGAGGCAATAAAGGAAAAGAGGGAAAAACGAAACACCTTTCTTATCTTTGCATTCAATAAGGTTTGTGACGTCGATGTCCACGTCAAGGCCATAAGAAGGATCAGGAAATTTCGAGAAATAATAATATTGATTTCTTTTCTTGTAGTTTTTCAAATCGATCTCTTCCATTAAATCGCACCTCTGCTTCTTAATTCATTTAAGAGTTTCTCTCTTGCCTTGGAATCGTTTTTCAAATCAACCTCATCGATGTTTATGTCGATGATTTGAGAGTTTGGATAGTTTTCTTTCGTCATTTCATCGTATCCATCATAAATGAATTTGTAATATGAAAGAAGCTCAGGCGCAATCTCAAATGAACGGCCTCTGTTTTTGATGCGCTTGAAAACGGTTTCAAATGATCCGTGAAGATAAATCAGAGTAATTTCGTCTTTGTTTTTTGAGTCACTCAAACTTTCTAAAATCTCTTGGAGGAAGGCATTATAAATCTTCATCTCCAACTCTGATATATTGCCCAATTCATAATTTTTCTTGGCGAAATAAGCGTCTTCAAAAACACTCCTATCAAGGATGGCGTTGTCGTCTTTAAGAGCGTTCCGTAAGGTATTAAACCTTGCCCTTAAAAAAGAGAGCTGTAAAAGGAACGGATATCTTTTTTCTTTCTTTTCTTTAGGAGTTGCCGTGTAAAAAAGTGATAAAATTTCATTTCCTTTCACACTTTCGAAATATGTTGGCAAGTGAAGTTCTTTCTCTAATATTTTCGCCGTCGTTGTTTTCCCGCTTCCAATCATTCCGCCAATTACGATCATTTTTCTTTTCTCCGATCTAACTTTAGGGATTATCCAACAAAGAGAAAGGCTTCTCCATAAAAATTTTCTTTGCTTTTCGCAAAAAACGAAAGCGAATAAAGTCATTCAAAAAAGTCGGTAAAAAAATGGCAATACTTTTCCTCTATTCCACTTCAAAAATTCACATTATAATGAAGTACCGGATAAGAAAACTGTTCTTTCTTCTATTACGATACGACTATGTCTCATATGTAAGCAGCGAAGTATTTTAATAGAAGCTTATCCTTAAATTCATACAAAGGAGGAAACAAAACGTATGAAAAAACAAGCGCTTCTATTATTAGGTGCGTCTATCCTCACTCTCGCTTCATGCTCGCCAACGACGGATGATTCTAGCAAAAAAGAAGAATCTACAAGCAAAGAAGCTGAAAATGTTATTAAGGTGGCATTGGTAACTGACTCCGGAACTTTAAACGACCACAACTTCAACCAAACTTCTTGGGAAGCGGTCAATGAATGGGCTGTAGAAAACGGCGGCGGAAAGGTAGAAAATCAAATCGTCAGCACAGGAACCGTTCAAACAAAGTATTATCAACCAACAGCAACTACTGGAGATTTCACCACAACAGAAAGAGTCGCTGCAATTAAGGCAGCTGCTGATTGGGGCGCCAACTTCATCGTTTTGCCTGGATATCTTTTCCAACCAGTTGTTAAAATCGTTCAAGCAAACAAAGCATATAAGAATATTCATTTCTTAGCTTTGGATTGCGTTAATCAAGATTCCGACAACCAGTATGCCGAATTTGACTTACAAGCCAATGTCTCCATGACCCAATATCATGAAGAACAAGCTGGCTTTATGGCTGGTTATGGCGCCGTCAAAGAAGGCTTAAGAAATTTAGGGTTTGTTGGCGGAATGAGCGTTCCTGCCGTTGTAAGATATGGCTATGGATTCATCCAAGGAGCTGAAAAAGCCGCAACAGAGCTTGAATTGGCAGACAACAGCATCAACATGCATTATTACTATGCTGGTGCATTCGCTTCAACTCCTGAAGCAACAAGCTTTGCTAAGAACTGGTATGAATCTGGCACAGAATCAATATTCGCTTGTGGAGGAGCCGTCTATAACTCTGTTACAACCGCTCTTGCTTCTGTTTCAAACGCTGAAGGAAAAACTTGGATTGGCGTTGATACCAACCAACACGCCGACACTTCAATTGCTCCTGAAGGAATGAATGAACGTTTATTGACCTCTGCGATGAAAGGCTTGGGGGCTTCCATTAAATCCGCTTTAACAGATTGGAAGAACAATAACTACACGAAATTCTCCGATAAATTAGCTGGCAAAATCGAAAACCTCGGAATCGATGAGGATGCCGTGGCCCTTCCTACACCTGCTTCAACTGGTGATGAAGGATGCTGGGGATTCAAAAACTTCACAACTTCCGATTACGAGACTCTTGTAGCCGCAATGAAAGCTAAAACAATCACCGTTTCTTCAGATACTGAAAATAAACCTACTGTTTCTAAAGTAAAGGTTGAGTGGAACAACCAATAATTTCGATTATTCTTGGGGGCCATTACGGCCCCCTTTCCTTAATAGGAGAGACTTTATGGAAGAAAACGTTCTTGAACTTAGACATATTTGCAAATATTTCCCTGGAATCAAGGCAAACGATGATATTTCGCTTGTTTTGAAAAAAGGAGAAATACATGCTCTATTGGGTGAAAATGGCGCTGGCAAATCAACTCTTATGTCAATGGTTTCTGGCCTATATAAACCGGATTCAGGAGAAATCATTTTAAATGGTGAAAAAGTTTCTATCAAAGACCCTCACGAAGCATGCAAGATGGGCATCGGAATGGTTCATCAGCATTTTATGCTTGTAGGAGTTTTTTCAGCGTTAGAAAACATTATCCTTGGTGAAGAGCCTATTGGCCATTTTGGAAAAATCAAGCCAAAAGAAGCAAGAAATAAGCTTGAAGAACTTTGCAGAAAATACAACTTCCATATTGATTTAGATGAAAAAATCGATGATATGTCAGTTGGTGAGCAGCAAAAAGTCGAAATTCTTAAAATGCTCTATAGAGATTCGAGCATTTTGATTTTCGATGAGCCAACCGCCGTTTTGACTCCGCAAGAAATCGACGACTTAATGATTTCTATGAAAAATTTAGCGAAAGAAGGGAAGTCAATCCTTTTCATATCGCATAAATTAAACGAAATCATGACCGTTTCTGATAAAGTAACAATTTTAAGAAAAGGCGCTTGCATCGGGACGTTGGACACAAAAGAGACAAACGAAGAAGAGCTTTCTCGTTTAATGGTCGGAAGAGACGTCCAACTGGTAACCCAAAAAGATGAATGCAAACCGGGAAAAAATATTCTGACAATCAAAAATTTAACCGTCTACAACCCAGAAAAAGAAAAAGACACCGTTAACAACGTTTCTTTGAACGTTCGTGAGGGAGAAATCGTTTGCCTTGCTGGGATCGAAGGAAACGGACAAAGTGATTTGATATACGCTCTTACTGGCATATGCAAAGCTAAATCCGGCGAAATCATCCTTCATCACGTGAAAAACCCTCATTACAGCAAAGCGCTCAAAAAATTCATTGAATCAAAAGGAAAGACATATAACGAAGAGGAATATATCGATGCCCATTTAGAGAAATTGAGCATTCGAAAAAGAAGCTTGGCTGGTCTTTCTCATATCCCAGAAGATAGGCACAAATATGGTTTGGCCCTCGATTTTTCTCTAGAGGACAATCTTGTTCTCGAAAAATATTTCGAAAGGCCATTCAATATCATGGATATTCGTAACAAGAAAGCCATTAACGATTATGCGAACAAGCTTATTAACGAATATGACATTCGTTCTTCTCTTGGCGCTGAAACGACAGTTAGATCAATGTCTGGCGGAAATCAGCAAAAAGCAATTATCGGAAGGCAATTAGATCTTAATTCCCCTCTGCTTATCGCCGTCTCGCCAACAAGAGGATTGGATGTTGGCGCAATCGAAAAAATCCATAAACAGCTTATAGAAAACCGAGATGCTGGCAAAGGCGTTTTGCTTGTTTCTTTGGAATTAGAAGAAGTCATGAATGTCTCAGACAGAATTCTTGTCATGCATAATGGAAGGGTAGTTGCGGAATTGAACCCTAAAGAAACAACCGTCCAGGAAATTGGGCTTTATATGTCTGGGGCTAAAGTTCAAGAAGGGAGAGAATAAAGATGAAACGTTTTATTTCGAAAATAGGAAATCTCTTCAAAAATGTTGGGGCGTTTTTCAAAAAAACATTCACCCCTGTTGGGGCCTTTCTTAACAAATACGTTTGGAGATACCTTAGATATGTTTTTGTCCCCGTTGCCAAATTCTTCTCTTGGTTATTTCACTTCAAGGTGGCAAGAGCATTAACAAGTTCGATTATTTGCATCTTTATTGGCCTCTTTGTCGGTTTTATCATCATGCTTATTCGTGACCCGCAAAACGCTTTTGCTGGATTGAGCGTTCTTTTTACGGCCGGCTTTCAAGGAATGAGTGACGGCAATTATGACGCTATATCTCACGTTATAGGCACAATGACCCCGATGATTATGGCTGGAATTTCAATATCCTTCGCCTTTAAGCTTGGATTATTCAACATAGGCATTACTGGCCAATTGACAATGGGCGCTTTCTTAGCTTTGCTGTGCTCATTCTGTGGAATGCCTTGGTATGTGTGCATATTGGTGGCTTTGGTCGGTGGAGCGTTTATCGGTTTGATCTCCGGACTATTGAAAGCGCACTTCAACGTCAATGAGGTTCTTTCTGGTATCATGCTCAATTGGATCGTCTATTATTTGTGCGGAATGATAGGCGATTATCTCCCGTCCGATTGGATTGATAAATCAAACAAAACCCAATTATCAAAGATGGCAACTTGCGGAAGGCTTCCGACGATATTTAGCGAATTCGATGCCGAGGGATATGCGAATCAGGTTTATTACAACATCACAGCCGGCATTTTCATTTCAATAGCCGTGGCCATAATTATTTGGTTCGTTCTCAAATACACAAGATTTGGCTTTGAGCTTAAACTTTGCGGATCCAATAAATTCGCCGCAAAATACGCCGGAATCAATCAAAATTCAAAAATCGTCCTTTCCCTAGTTATCTCTGGAGCTGTAGCTGGAATGTGCGGCTATATGGTTTTTGCAACTCCTTCGCCAAAAGGCTTCACCTTTGGCTCACTTGACGGGGTAATGCTTTCGGACGGCTTTAACGGAATATCGGTTGCTTTGATAGGTCAAACAGATCCGATAGGATGCATCTTCTCCTCCTTCATTCTCGCCTATATCAGCGAAGGTCAGACTCAAATAGTCAACGTCTCCATCCTTTATTCCAAATACTATATGGAACTTATAAAAGCGGCCATAATCTATAGCGCCTCATTTAGCGCCTTTATCGGCTTGCTTATAAAAACTACTAACCAGAATAACAAACTTGCAATAGATGCTTCCTTTAAGGAACTTTATCGCTCGAACAAGGAGGTAAACAAATGAATCCATTAATGATTTTAGAAGGTGCTTTGATCACAGATAGCCTTTGGGGCAATCTCGTATTTTATTTTATTGTATTTGGTGTTGGTTTCATTCTCGGTTCTTATGGGGGAATGTTCTCTGAATGCTCTGGAATCATTAACATCGCTCTTGATGGCGCGATGCTGCTAGGAGCTTTCTCAGGCCTCATTTTCTGTCAGCAAATGAGTGGCGCCTTAAATGGATCGCCTTTGTTAAGCAATTGGTTTTTCGTTAATTTCATTTATGTTTTGGGGCTTTTGGTTTGTATTGGCGTGGCTTTTCTCTTCTCCTTTGCCCTCTCTTTTATTTCCATTAAGTTAAAGGCTGATCAAACTATCGCTGGCACGGCTTTAAATAGCGTTGTTGCCGCAATGGTCTTGATTGTCAACACCATCTATCGCGGAGCCGATCTTCCAGAAACAAACGTCTCGATGTTCTATAGCGTCATGTTGTATAAAACGGACAGCGGTTTCTTTAACGGAATGTTCTCGAATTTGAATATAACCGTCCTTATTGGAATTCTTTTGATCGTTGTTCTGGCTTTCATTATGAATAAAACCCGTTTGGGGTTAAGAATCAGAGCCTGTGGAGAAAATCCAGCAGCCGCCGATTCCGTTGGCATAAAAGTCAACAAAATGAGATATATAGGCACAGCTATAGGATCAATCTCCGCCGCTATAGGAGGTTATATTATTTTCACGTGTTTGCCATTAGGAGAATGGAATTTGACATCAGGTGTCTTTGGATATGGCTTCCTTGTCCTTGCGATTGAAATTCTTGGCAACTGGAAAGCTCTAAATATTTCTTTTGCTGCTTTATTCTTTGCTCTCTTTATGTCTTTTGCGCAATTCATGACCGTTGCTTTTGGAGGGGCGGCGAAAACTTTCTATAACTCCAAAGCCTTCTACAATATGATCCCATATGTTATCGCTTTGCTTTCTTTGATTCTTTTCTCGAAAAAGTCTCATGCTCCGAAAGCGGAAGGCATCCCTTACGACAAATCATCTAGATAGAAACTTTCTTTTTCAAAAAAGAAAGAAAGCTTTTTAATGTATAATAGTCGGGTTTGTTAGAAAGGGTATATCAATATGTATCAAGAGCTTCAAAAAGGATGGATCGAACTTATTTGCGGTCCGATGTTTGCCGGCAAGAGCGAGGAGCTTATTCGCCGAGTTAAAACTCTTTCCTACACAAAGATGAAGATAATCGCTTTTAAACCGGCGATAGATGATAGATACGATAAGACAGCCATCGCCTCTCATGATGGCACGAAATATGAAGCTTACGCGATTAAACAAGCCTCATCTATTCTTGAATTAGTAAAAGATGATACGCAAGTTGTTGCCATCGATGAAATTCAATTTTTTGATCTGAGCATCATTAAAATATGCGAGGAATTGGCTGATAGAGGAATCAGAGTCATTGCAGCTGGTTTGGATATGGATTTTAAAGGCGAGCCTTTCGGCCCAATGCCTGAATTATTGGCAAGGGCTGAGTTTGTGACAAAATTATCAGCAGTCTGCATGGTTTGTGGTTGCGCAGCCACTAGAACTCAAAGATTGATCGATGGTCAACCAGCAAAAATAAATGATCCAATCATTCAAGTTGGGGCAAAAGAAAATTACGAAGCCCGCTGTCGAAAACATCATATCGTACCTAAAAATTAAAAAGCACCTGTTATGAAGTGAGCCCTAAAAGTTGGACCAAATGATTGAAAAGACTTGAGGGGTCCGCTTCAGTTTGGGTACTTTTTTCTTTTAAGAAAACGTATTTCGCGTAATTATCAAAAACAAGAAATCAAAGAACTAAGATTTAAGCCAGCAAGAAAAGCATTGCAATCATTCGCTCACAAAAATTTCAATAGTGCGAATATCTCCGTCAAAAGTGCAACCATCGTCATAGCTTACATCAATACGTAATTTTCAAATATAGCCGTATACCAAACGTTGAATAAAATAAGTCTCTTCTTCAGCGTCTTTTATGACTACATCTGTAGTGTAGTCATTTCTATTTAAGAGCTGAGAAAGACAGATATATTCAACTTTTCCATATCAGATATCCGATTGTGTAACCATATAATAAAAGGGGCTGTTGAAAAACCTGCCGTGAAGCAAGGTTAGGCAACGCCCCTTTTCTTTA
>CAVGNL010000138.1:0-3597 GCA_963630455.1 Prevotella sp. CAG:755 | reverse complement strand
ATTCAGCAAAAAATAATATATATTGCAGCCACTTTGTTCGATTGGATTTGAAATGTTTTTTGTTATTTCATTTAGAAAATGCAACTATTTGGTTTTTTAAGGAAAAAAGGCCATTAAGTTTTTAACCCTTAATAGCCTTCAAATAATCAAAGAGGTAAATCCTTCTTTTTAAAGTCGAATCCACCAATCAAATAGGTAAGAATCGCAATGATGAGTAGGAACATGAGTTTAAACCAATATGTCGCGTAGTCTTGATTCATAACAGCCAAGGCATCGAAGAGAGAATCGATTGTCATGTAGTTGAATATCGACATCATATTGATACGGATTGTTCCTGGAATTGCTTTCGTGGCGAATAAACCCAAGATTGAACAAATGAAGAAGAAGATTGTAAGTCCTCCACCAACACCGATGGATTCGCTTGTTTTATTGAAGTGACAAGATGTAAGGAAGTTGATACCAGAAACAGCTAAGGCTACCATGAAATTGCCTAAGGCATAAAGGCAGAGATCAACGATTGGCAACGATGAGCTCAAATCTGTTGAACCGGCCATGATGCCTATTTCTCTAGTGACGACGCTTGCGACAAGAAGAGAAACAGCCATGACTATTTCAGAGAAAACCAGGTAACACCCTTGAGTGAAGATAAAGGAATTTCTTGTTGTTGGGGTTGAAAGGGTGAATGCAAGCGATCCCGTTTCAACCTTTTCCGCAACAAGGCTCTTTGAAAGGAGAATTGTATAAACCATTGGAATCAAGAGAGCCGCCATTCCAAAGGCAACAACACCGACGATAATTCCGTAAGTATTCATATCTCCCATTTCCTTAAGGGATTCATCAACACTTGTAGGAAGTTGAGCCATAACACCTTGGCTGCCTTTATTCATCGCAAGAAGGTTGCAATCTGTCGTGGAGTATCCTTTCTTTGAAAATTCATCATAATAGGTTTCGTAAGATGAGATTCCGCTTGCGGCATATCCTCTAACAAGTGTCATCATTTCTGAACCAGACATTGAAGAATTTTCAACTGTAATTTCTTCAATGCTTGAGATTTTCGGATCGTTTTTCTCGTTATAAGAACTTATTAGAGTGGCTTTAGCCATCTCAGAAACTTCGTTTACGGCCAAGGAAGCGATATTGTCTGTATTTATGTTCGTTCCGTCGTAATACTCATTTTTTCCATCTTCTCTTTTTAAATAAGAATTCATGAAATTCTTGAGATTTAGAGAGATTGTTGTAAGGCTTTCTTTTGCTTCTTCTTTTGCGCTAGCGATTTCCTCTTCTGTATATTCTTCGCCAGTTAAGACTTCTTTTCTCATCTTTTGAAGCATATTAGATGTCTTCCCCATCTTTTCGCTTTCTTTGATATAAACGTCTGGGTTATATGTCGTAACGGCAATCTCTTCCATAATTTCATTGCCATTTGGAGCATATCTTCCTGTCCCGACCAATCTAACAGGATAGCCCAAATCGTTCGTTTTATATTCAACCGTGAAATCAGGAAGATATTGATAATAAGCAAAGGAAGCGAGCGTTTCCATTACAACATTTTGGCAAGCGCTAGAAACATAGGTTTGTCTAATTGAATCATCGCTTGTATAAGCGTCTTTGTCTGAATTGTATTTCTCGGCTAAGCCGTTGCAAATATTGTTGATTGCACTTGCTTTTTCGCCAGCAAGAAGAGGCAAAAGTTCGAAAGAAGATTCAACTTTAACTTGTTTGATATCCTCCCCGGAATCATAGACACGAGTCATAGCGCTTGAGAATAAAGTCAACGTTGTTTCCTTTTTGTTTTCATCCAAACTATATGTTGAAACTACGGCATCAGAGAAAGATTCTGGTATAGCAACCTTTAAAATTTCTTTGTTGGTCTTGCTTGTATCATCGGCGTAAATATCTAAGAAATTAGCAAGGATGCTCTTGGCCATATTTTTTTCTTCTTCGGTGTAACTGGAAGCGTCTAAAGTTTTGCCGACAACTTCCAATGTCGTTTTCTTAGCGACAGTTTTCTTGTTTTCCGCATCCCCAGAAGTAACGTTATAGGTCACGTTATATAAGGTTTTCGTTGAATCGCATGTGGAGTTCAATGTAGTGTCTTCAACCTTTTCTACTTCTTGAGCGAATAAGGATTGAGCTTTGTTGTCAGAAGAGATAAATGATTCATAGGCCTCAGCCGTATTATCATAAGCGGAATAAAGGGAAATCGCCCCACTCTTTACCGTGTTTTCATAATCGGCGTTGCTAAATAAATCGGCAAGGGCGGTTGCTGTTGAGTTAATATGCAAGGTAGCAAGAATCGAGATGATGATTATCATGATGATGGCGTTGCCAGCGGAAACAACAGTTAGTCCAAAACGATTTGAATGAAGAGATTCTTTAAAAAGAGCCTTAGAAAACAAAGGGTTCTTTTTTGCTCTCTTTTTGCCTTTTGAGTTCGTTAACTCTGGTGGCAAGGCCATAACAGCTTCATTCCCACTAATAACTGGCTGTTCTTGTTTTTCGATTTTCTTTTTCATTTTACTTCTCCTCTGCGTTTTTGTTTTTTCTTCTTTCGTTGAAGTAAGTCGCAAGATTGTATTTAGATTCCGAGATGAATCTTAGATCGTATTTTTCTAGATCTTTGAATAACTTCGGAATGTCTTCTTTGTTGATTCTGAGCGTAACTTGCTCGTATTGTGGCTGGACCCTTAATATGTCTTTTCTTCCTTTGAGGAAGGAATTGTAATCTTTGGAATTCTTGAACTCGATTTTAAGATCCCTTTGCTTACGATTCTTTATTTCGTGCACATCAGCTATGTCGATTATTTTTCCTTGGGACATATAAGCGACTTTGTCGCAAACCCTTTCAAGTTCCTCAATCGTGTTTGAGGACATCAACATCGTTGCTCCTCTTTCTTTTTGTTCCAAGATAAGTTTCAAGAGCTCTTCTCTCATTAATGGGTCGAGGCCAATCGAAGGCTCATCCATAACCAAAATCGGAGCCTTAAGCATCATGGCAGCCACAATGCTTGTTTTTTGTTTCATGCCTTTACTCATTCTTTTTGGATAAGCGCGTATATCAAGTTGCATTCTTGAAATTATCTCGTTGGCGTAGGAGAAATCCTCTTCCCGCATGCCAAGACTTCTGCCGTAGTTATGAAGGAATTCGTTTCCTGATTTGACATCTGGGAAATTGATTTCCCCAGGAATGTAGCCGATATAAGATTTAGTTAAGGCTGAGTCTTTATAGGCATCGAAGTTATAGATTTGAATGTTTCCTTCATCGGGCTTTATGAACCCCATCAATTGACGAATGAGGGTTGTTTTTCCAGCTCCGTTTTCCCCTACGATTCCTAATGTTTCCCCTTCTTTTATTTGGAAGGATATATCGAAGTTGCCTCTTCCTTGGCCGTAATCTTTATTTATATGATTAACAGAGATTACCGTTTTCTTTTCGCTCATTTTCTTAATCCTCCATAAGTTTTCTCTTCCTTGTAGAAGGACATGAAGTAGTCTTCTAAGGTTTCTTTCTTTTCTGAGAAATCAACAAATCCTTCTGTAGGCATATCCTTGATGAATTTATTGATATTCTTCTCTTCAACAAATACAGATAACCTA
>CAVGNL010000137.1:0-2155 GCA_963630455.1 Prevotella sp. CAG:755 | reverse complement strand
TATGTCACAATCCTTGATGTAGGGGCGTCAAATGAAAATACGCCTGAAGAATTGGCTCAGTTTGGCTATATGGGCAAGGTTTTTGCTGAATCTTTTTATAAAATCAATAATCCAATCGTCAAAACGTTAGCAAACGGCACGGAAGAGGGCAAGGGTTCGCCAATAGGCAAAGAAGCCTATAAACTTCTTAAGAACGACAATCGATTGAATTTCCAAGGAAATATCGAAGCCAGTCAAGTGCTAATGGGAGCGGCAGACGTTGTTGTAACCGATGGATATGCTGGCAACATTCTTTTGAAATCAACGGAAGGGACGGCAAAAGGAATAGGAAAGCTTCTAAAGAAAGGATTCACCAAAAATCTCAAAACAAAACTTGGATATCTCTTAGCCAAGAGCGTTGTCACCGATTTCAAGAAACTCATGGATCCTAAAAACGTTGGCGGAGCAATGCTTATTGGCATAAATGGCGTAGCCGTTAAGGCACATGGAAATTCTGATGCTGAATCTTTTCTTTCTGCCATGGAAGTTGAATATCGGATGATTGAAGCTGGCATTACCGAAAAGATAACGCTTGCTTTCAAGGAAGAAGAAAAATAATGGCGCGACCTATAAAAGAACTTTTGGATAAAATGGGCTTGAAAGCAAAAGACGAAAGTCTTTATGTCCAAGCTTTGACCCATTCTTCGCATAACGGAACGAGTTCTTCTTTAAAACATTTCGATTATGAGAGACTTGAGTTTTTAGGCGACTCAATCATCGGCTTCGTTGTTGGGCAGCTTTGCTATCGCCTTCATCCTGAAATGAGGCAAGGGGATTTATCCGTCCTTAAATCACAATTCATTAGAACGGAATTCGAAGCTGAATTAGCCTCGGAAATTGGACTAGGCGATTATATTCAAGTTGGCCCCTCCTATACTAGCGACCCTAAAAAATCTTTGCCGCTTATGGAGGATGTCTTTGAATCGTTCACGGGGGCGCTTTATCTAGATCAAGGATTTGAAAAAGTTAACGCTTTTTTGATTTCTCTTTATTACGATCGCATAAAAAACGGAAAAATTGAAATGGCGGAAAATCCTAAAAGCGAGCTTCAAGAGCTTCTTCAAGCGGACTACAAGCAAGCTGTAACATATCGTTTGATGAGCGAAAGCAATGAGGATGATGTTCATTATTTTGTCATTGGCGCTTATTTTGAGAACTTTCTTTTAGGCGAAGGAAAAGGCAAATCAAAGAAAGAAGCTGAGACAAATGCCGCTCGCGATGCTTTGGCGAAAAAAGCCTACATCGGATTAAAATAGGAGACTTTTATGGGGTTATTTGCATATTTAAAAAATAAATTTTCCAAAAAAGAGACTACAGACCAAACGAATGCCGCAACAATTAAATATCAAAAAGGCTTAGCAAAGTCACGGGAGGCTTTCGCCGACAGGCTGGAAGAACTTTCTAAACGTTACGAAAAAGTGAATGCTGAGTATTTTGATGAACTTGAGCAGATTTTGATTGAAGCCGATGTTGGAGTTGAATTGACTTTGAAGCTTCTTGATAAACTTCTTAGCAAATCTCAAGAAGAAAACATAACTGAGCCTAAGAAAATCAATGAAGAATTAATCGATATGATGTTTGTTGATTATCTAGAAAGCGGAGATTCGATTGTCAACGATGTTCAGTTTCACGAAAACGAAACCACTGTTCTGTTAGTTATAGGCGTTAATGGAGTCGGTAAGACTACAACGATAGCTAAATTGGCTAAAAGATATTTAGACCAAGGCAAAAAAGTGATGTTGGCGGCGGCGGATACTTTTAGAGCGGGTGCCGTGGAGCAACTTAAGATATGGGCGAAACGTCTTGATTGCCCAATAGTTACGGGAGAAGAAAATTCTGATCCTGCTTCGGTTTGTTTCGATGCTGCTAAATACGCCAAAGAAAATAAAATCGATTTGCTCATTGTTGATACGGCTGGGAGACTCCAAAATAAGAAAAATCTTATGGACGAACTTGCTAAGATGAAAAGGGTTCTTTCTCGAGAAATCCCCGGGGCTCCGCATGAAACATTTCTTGTTATCGATGCAACGACCGGTCAAAATGGCGTTACTCAGGCTACGTCATTCAAAGAAGTCGTCGACCTTAGTGGAATAGTGATTACGAAAATGGACGGGAC
>CAVGNL010000136.1:15326-28890 GCA_963630455.1 Prevotella sp. CAG:755 | reverse complement strand
GCCATATTCTGTTGCAGTTATGATTAATTTTAAATCAGGTAACCTTAGTGGAATTTGCTTTTCTTTTTCATTATATGCTTTCAAGAGTTTCTCTATTTCGCATAAGTGTTTGGCGCCACTATCTATTTCGTGTTCGCCTAATTTAAACTCAATCAATGCGTATCTTCCATCTTCTAGGTGAAGTACGCAATCGGCCTCTAAACCGTAACGATCATGATAATATGAAACCTTTCCTTCATGTTTTGAGGAATATATCTTCAAATCTCTTATGCACAAAGACTCGAATAAAAAGCCGAGGGTTTTAAAATCCGTATTGAAATATTTTGGGCCTATACCTAATCCTGCAACGGCAATTGAAGGATCGACTAGGTTTCTCTTTTTGCCTGACCTTATTGCGGTTTTTGACCTTATTTGAGGGCACCACGCATCGATATCTTGAATGATTTCCAGCCTCTCAAGCGCGTCATAATATTCTCTGAACGTAGATTCAGAAAGACCTGAATTTGACGTTGCATCAGTGAAGATGACGTTCTTATCTGCAAGAGTGCATATATTTCTAGATATCGATTTAAGAATGGCTCTTGCATAGTTTGCGTTTCTTCTAATGTGATCGATATTGGAAATATCTTTTTCACAAGTTTGCTTATATAAGTCTTTTGCTAAATATAATTGTTCTTCTTTGCCAGTTAAAGTGAATATAGCCGGCCATCCTCCACGGCATATGGCAAAAATAATGTCATCTATTGTCATCTCTGAATGACAGCCTTCAAAAGAATTAGGGTTTTCGAACAATTCCATCAAAGAAACTGTGCCGTTTGATTCACCTGATTCATATAGAGATAAAGGCAACATTTCGATTGTGCTTATTCTTAAAGTTCCAGTATGAGGTGTTTCTAATCCGTTTGATGATGAGCCAGTCAAAATGAATTGTCCTTTCTTCTCTGGATTATCGTCACAAAATTTTCTAATCGTTCCCCATAGTTTTGGTGCGTCTTGCCATTCATCAAAAAGCCTAGGAGTGCTTCCCTCTAATAATTTGCTTGGGACCATTTTTGCTACTGATAGCAACATCTCTCTTTTGTCTTCGTCTTGAAATTCGACATAACTTTTTGCAACTTGTTTTGCGGATCTAGTTTTGCCACAGCCTTTTGGCCCAGCAATCAAAACAGCGCCAAACACCTTTAATCTAAACTTTATCTCATCATCAATGACTCTTTTTTTGTATTCATTCATATTGTTAACCTTGGTTAAATTATAAACGATATATAAAAAACAACAACATTTGTGGCAAAATAATAACTATTTTTGTGGTTAAAAAACAACAACATTTGTGGTAAATGGACTGCTAACCTTTAAATAGACAAGTATTACATTTTGTATACGTATTGTGATACCTTGAACTGCTATTAATAAAGCAAACAACGGACAGGACGATGATATACATTGAGTTCGGTGTCACATACAGCACGGCAAGGAGATGGCTGAGGGAATATAGGAGGGCAAACGGCCTCTCGCTAAGGAACCACTGGTTCGCGAAGCTTGTGGCAGCCGGCGTTTCGAAACCAGGACGTGAGGAGCTGGAGTCGATGACCAGGGACCAGCTGATAGACGAGGTCATAAAGGCCCGTGTGGAGGCAGAGAGAGCGAAAAAATGGTACGCGGCGAGAGGCGGCGGCACAGAAAAGGAATTTTTCAGCTTAGACGGTGCGAGTTTGAAATAGTCCATGCGCTGTCCTCCAATTTCCCCGCGCAGCGCGTGCGCCTCATTATGGGAAGGGTGAACATATTGGGTTTCTACAAATGGAGGGAAACGATGCTTATTCTCTTTTTGCCAGATTGTCGGATATGTTAGAATAACGACATGTTACCTAAGATTTTTGGCGTGATAGATTCCTATGCTTTAATGCTTTTGATAGGTGCTTTGGCCGCAATTGCCGTTGCTATCGTCTATTTGAAACACATCAAGAAAACAGCGGAATATCTTTTAAGCTTTTCTTTAAGCGGAATTATCGCTATTTTGATCGGGGTCATTTTTGCTTGCTTGTTTCAAAATCTCTATAATTTCATTTCTAATCCATCTGAATACAAGTTCACTTTGGCTATGACTTTCTATGGTGGACTTTTTGGCGGAGTTGCGGCATTTTTGCTTATGTATTTCCTTTATTTAAAAAAGAAATTCGGACCTTCGATGAAAGATATATTAATAATTGCTCCAGGAGCAATTACTTTGGCTCACGGTTTCGGAAGAATTGGATGCTTCTTAAGCGGGTGCTGTTATGGGAAGGAAACGAATCAGTGGTATGGAATATATTTCCCGGTTCTAGAAAAAATGGTGATTCCAACTCAGTTATTTGAAGCCGTATTCCTTTTCTTATTATCCGCCATTTTGCTTTTTTTGGCTTTTAAAAAGAATTACAAATACACAATGATTATTTACTTGCTCTTATATTCTATTTGGAGATTTTTCCTTGAATTCGTTCGTGATGATCCTAGAGGAGCGTTCTTAGGCGTTTTTTCTCCGTCTCAAATTTGGTGCATTCTTTTGTTTATTGGGGCGATTCCATTGGCGTTCCTTTTCAAAAACGTCATATTCAAAGAAACAGCCACTGATGAAAAACAATAATAGAGTATTAGACATCTTATTTGTTTCTTTTGTTTTTTTGTTTTTGGTTGCCTTCCCTTTTGATTTGATGATCAAAGAGAAATTCTATGTTTATCTAGCTCAAACGGTCTCGAGGATTTTCTTCGTTGCTTTTCTTTTAATCTACGATCGTTTCAAAAAACTAATTGGCCTATCATTGTTTAATTTTCAAAGAAAAGACCTATTATTTATTCCTTTTCTTTTTGCCGCCTTTTGCAATTTCTATTATCTTTTGGAAAGAAACAATGGCTTTAATCTGGTTTCCGATGATCTTTTTGTGGTTCGAATCTTCTTTCAACTAAGTGCCGCCATGAGCGAAGAACTTTTGTTCCGCTGCGTGATTCAAAATAACGTTGACTCTAAGAATCCCTTGATAAAAAGCCTTATCGCAAGCGTAATTTTCGCTCTATTCCATCTTATTTATTTTTTCTCCTCCTTTGAAGTGAAATCGCTAATAATTCCAATATATACGTTTGCCTTAGGCTTTCTTCTCGGTTTTATCTATGAATATGGCGAAAAGAATTTTTTCTATATCGCTGGTTACCATTTTTTATTCAATCTCATTAATCAAGTCGTTTATGTCTATTTGTTAAAGGTAGAAGAGGATTATCTTTTTTATATAAACGGAATTTGCGTTGCGCTACTAGGAATGATCTATCTTTTTATTCTGTATTTTTCATTCAAGAAAACTAGTAAATCGCCTCAACGTTAAATTTCTTAAAAAGAGATAAATATTTATCATCTGGTTTTTTGTCTAAAACGATTGCGTCAATGTCTTTTAAAGTACACGTTGTAAACAAAAACGTTTTATCTAGTTTTGACGTGTCCAAAAGCAAAACTTTTTTCTTGGCGTTTCCAATCATGTCGAATTTGCTTCTTTGCGTATCTGCGTTTGCTTCCGTGATTTTTCCGAATTCGTTTAATCCTTTGAAAGAAGAAGACGTCACAGTTAAAATTTTGAATTATATTGCTAGAAAAAAGGCCATAAGTTGAATTTGTTTTTCTTGAAATCAGACCACCGGCTAGAAAAACATTCAAATCAGTTAATTGAGTGATGGAGGCTACGGCATCTAAACTATTGGTCACGACGGTGATGTTTTTAAATTCCTTGAAATAATAAATCAACTCTCCTGCTGTAGTGGAGGAATCAAGAAAAACGGATAGCCCTTCAATGAGGAAATTTTTTGCTAATGAGGCAATTCTTCTCTTTTCGTTTGAATGTTCTAGTTCACGAACGCTGCGGCTAGATTCAGTTGCTTTGGTGTCAATGCTTGCAACTCCCCCTTTTACTATGACAAGCAATCCCTTCACGTGCATGTTTATCACATCACGTCTAATGGTCGAAATGGAAGCGTATAAAGAATCGCTCAATTCCTTATAGCTAATGAACTTTTTTGTACCTAATAGTTCCAGAATTTGTGATTGTCTTTCATCAATTATCATAATTTTGTCTTTGAAAATAAATGAATGATTATGAAAAAAATATATAGTTAATATGAAAAATATTCAAGTTATATTTCAAAATGTGCTAAAGCGTTCCATAAAAAATGCCTAACTGATATAATGGAAGCGCTTTCTAGGAGGAATTGATAATGGAAGGTTTCACGAAATTAGCATGCTTTTTTCTATTAGCAGGTGCTCTTGCTGGTTGTGCTGGACCTGAAAACTCATCAACAGAGACTGATATGAAAGATTATCCGAATTACGTTGAAAATCTCAATGAAGCCGAGTACTCGTTTGGAGACAAAGAGCTTCAAGACCCATTTTGGCTAGGCAATATCATGTATAACGAATCGGTTATCATGATGCAAAAAGAAGGGGAAACGAAAATCTCCGGGAAATTGCTCTATACCCCTAAAAAGATAATTTCCGTTCGTGACTACACCCTTGAGAAAGAATACATTGAAGGAACGGATTTTAAAGTTGAAGGCAATGAAATCATTCTTTTGAACACCGATATTGAATATCGCACAGAAAATGAGGTCTCCGGGAATGAATCCAAAGAACATTATGCCGAGAAAGGCTATGTTCTTGGAGATGTTTCCTTGGTGAATACTGTTTCTAATATCGCCAATATGGGCGGAACGATTTATACAGAATCTAAATTCTATTATGGGGCTCAGCTTTGGGTTACCTATGGCTATGACATTAATGAGATGGCAAAAGATAAAGATATCTTCCCCACTTACAACGCCGACAAGCTCCCTCTCATTAAAGAAAAACTTGAGAAAAAAGAAGGTTTTAAAATTGTTGGCCTAGGTGATAGCGTTCTTGAAGGGTGCTCTTCCTCTGGCGGAATGAAACACAAGCCATTTTTAAAGAATTTCATGCAATACACCAAAGATGGCTTAGAAAGGCTATATGGCATCGACGTAACATTAGACAACCAAGCGGTTGGGGGGAAAGACGCTTCGTGGGGAGCGGAAAATACCCAAGTGAATAAGGTGATCACTGCAAAACCAGACTTGTTGATCCTTCATTTTGGAATCAACGATTCAGGTGCCGGGCATGGTGCTATGCAATATTACGATGATATGCAAAGCATCGTTTTGACCGTGAAAAATAGTCTTCCAAATATTTCCGTTCTTTTGCTTTCCCCTTTTGCGCCATTCAATGGGGTCTATGGTGAAGACAGGATGGAAGCCTACGCAGAGCAACTTTCTTCTTTGGCAGAAGAAAACGAGAACACAGCCTTCTTTGACATGTATCACTTCAGCAAAACTCTTGAGGATAGAAAGAATTATTACGATATGACGGGGAACGGCATTAATCACGTGAATGATTTTGCTAGCCGCATCTATGTGCAAAGCTTGCTTCAATACTTCTATAACTATCAAAAAGAAAACAGCAAATAAAAATAATTTTTAGAAAAGGAGACAAAATCAATGAAAAAATTATTTCAAAAATTGACCTTGCTTAGCCTCGTTGCTCTTATTGGGGGAACTCTTGCTTCTTGTTCGAATGATTCAAACGGAGATTCCTCGGCAGAGTCAGAAGAAGCGGTCGTTGAACTTGATAAGGATTACAAAGCTGACTTATCTATTTTGATTCCTAGCGGAAACGAAAATGAAACCACGATGATCGATAATTTGATTGAAGTTTTCAATGAAGATTATCCAAATATAACAATCAGCAAAAAGAACGTTTCCGTCTCAAGTTATGAAAACACGGTCAGAAACCAATTGGCCGCCAAGACGCTGCCAGACATCGTTTGGTCCAATTCTCCTGATTTCTATTCCTTAGTTGGCATGAAAGCTGCCCTGCCATTAAATGATTACATTGAAAAAGCGGAAGCGGCTGGCCATTTTAACTTCAAAAACGACTATCTAACCGAGTATTTTGACATGGGTTCTAGCGCTGGAAAGTATTATTGCGTTCCTAGATCTTGCGACAGCGTTGTCACTTTCTATAACAAGAGACTTCTTCGTGAAGCCGGCGTGGATACAAGCGTTATTAAGAACGGCTGGAGTTGGAGTGATTTTGAAACGGTCCTTGCTCAATACCGCAATTATCTCGACACCAATACCAAGATGGCAAGCAAAAAGGATATCTATTATTGCTTGGATGCTAACTTAACTTCTTGGCTTTATACTTGCTACCCAATGCTTCGTTCCTTTGGCGGAGAAGTGGTTAACGAAAAGAAAGAAATCTTGCTTGACTCTGATGAAACAAGGGAAACACTCAATTTCTGCAGAGATTTAGCTCTCAACAAACGCTATATCCCAAAGAGCGGAGCCTCCATTGGGTCAAGCTTTGATGCCGGAACCTCTCCATTCTTATTCCAATCCGCATCTATTTCATTATTTAACAACAAGAAAACATTGAAGGGCGATATTGATATTGTTTCCTTCCCTCTTATCGAGCAAAAGAAAACCCCAAAGATTGGGTCTGGCATTGCTGGATATTGCATCAATTCACAGAGCAAAGAGAAAGCTGCCGCATGGCAATTTATTGAAAAATTAATGTCTTATGATGGTCAACAAGCCATGGCTCGTGGCGGACTTCATCTTCCATCCATTCGTAGGGATTTACAAGATCTTAGCGATTCTACGGTGGAATGGGTTAAAGGGTATGAAAGCTTCAATCTTGCCGCCTACACCTATGGTGGAGAATACAAAATCACCACGGATTTCATCGGCAAAGTCGACACTAAATACAAAGCTAACTTGGATGAAGCGGTCAAAACGATGTTTGACTATTCCATCAAAGAAAACAAAACCATCGATCAAGCAATCGAAATTGCTGTCAAAAACATCAAAAATGCATTCAAGAGATAAAAACAATCTTCTTTAAAGGAAGAAAGGGAATTATATGGAACAATACGTATCGTTAAGAAGAAAGGGAAAAAATAATAAATTCACCAGATTTATTAAGAGCAACTATGTTGGCTGGCTTTTCAACTTGCCTCTAATCTTGGGTCTTATTATTTTCACGGCTGTGCCAATGTGCCTTTCTCTCTATTATTCCTTTAACGATACGTATGTTGAAGCGACTGGCGTTACAACGGTTTGGTGTGGCTTAAGAAATTACATCTCTATTTTTGAAGACGATGAAATGCCAACCATCGTTAAAAATACCGTTATCTTCACCTGTATCAGCGTTCCGTTGAATATTATTCTTTCTTATTTCTTGGCGTTGCTCGTTAATACGAAGTTTAAGTTCACCAATTTCTTCCGCGTTCTTTATTACCTACCGTGCATTATTCCGGCGGTTGTTAGCGGTCTTCTTTGGAAAGATCTGACAGATTCCTCCTTTGGTGTTTTTAATCAGCTTCTGAAATTCGTTGGTTTGCCTTCATTCACTTTCTTTTCTGATGCAAAAACGGCACTCGCCTCTTTGCTTATCATGAACGTTTGGGGAGTGGGAGGAGGAATGGTTCTTTGGCTTAGCGCCTTCAAAAACATTCCTAAGAGCTTATATGAAGCAGCAAGAATCGAAGGAGCTAACGCTTTTCAAAGATTTTATAAAATCACTCTCCCATTATCGACGCCAATGATTTTCTATAATGCCGTTATGTCGATTATCGGAACCCTCCAATTCAACGGCACTCTTACCCTTTCCGATGGTAAGGGGCCAGACAATTCCCTCTATTTCTACGGCGTTAAGGTTTATTGGGAAGCCTTCCAAAAAGGTGACATTGGATATGGAGCAGCATTATCTTGGCTTCTCTTCCTCGTCATCGCTGTTCTTACATTCATCTTATTTGCCACAAGCAAATGGGTCTACTATCAAGAGGATTAGCTTATGGTTTTCCAAGATTCATTAGTTTATCGAGCCAGAAAGAAAAACGATATTCAAAGAGGGTGGAACAAAACAAAAGTTTGGATTTTCCTTCTTGTGATGATCGTTCTCGCCATCATCCTCGTTTTCCCATATGCTTACATGATTTCTAAATCCCTTATGGATGAAGCGGAAGTCTTAAGTCCAGAAATTAAGCTCTTTCCTGATAAACCAATTTGGGAAAATTACGTAAAAGTCTTCCAAGCTGATGATGGCAAATATCTTAAAGGTTTGCTTAATTCTGTCATCATTTGTTTGTTTAACGCTATCGCAATTCCGCTTAGCGCATCCATTACCGCTTTCTCCTTTGCGAAATGCAAATGGAAAGGAAGAGGGCTGATGTTCGCTCTTATGATGTTCACCACCATGCTTCCTAGCGTCGCAACCCAGATTCCTTTATACGTCATGTATTCCAAATGGGGTTGGATTGATACCTTCCTTCCGTTCACCATTCCAAATTTGTTTGGCGGAGGGGCAGGTTCAATCTTCCTTCTTAGACAATACATGATGGGTATTCCAAACGATATGCAAGATGCAGCTCGTATCGATGGAGCTAGCCCCTTCCGTATCTATTGGAACGTCATCCTTCCAAACTGCAAACCAATTCTCATCTACATCGCTGTCACGACGATTATCGGATGTTGGGGCGACTTCTACGGCCCTCTCATCTATATGACAAGCGACAATGCCCCATACACATTTGCCTATTTGATTTACAAAGCTTCTGCCGATGGAGAAAATTCCGGCGCAAGACAAGCGATTCAAATGGCGGCAGGCGCTTTCATGACGGTTGTGCCCGCAATTTTATTCACCATTTTCCAAAAACAATTAACCGATGGCGTCTTAACAAGTGGCTTAAAAGGATAGAAATTATGAAGAAAGTAACCAAATTGATTCCTCTAGCATCCGTATTTCTGCTATCTCTCTCTTCTTGTGGCAAAACAACGATAGCAAGAGAAGAGGATAAAAGAGATTTAAGCGTGGAAGAAAGCACCTTATTAAATTTATCCGCCATCGACGCTCTTGGAAGAGAAGTTAAAGTTCAAGATGCGAGAAATAGCAAAAGAAAAACAGGTCTTTTCTATCATATATGGCATGGTACTCATAATACGAAATGCGATGATATCGAAAACAGATTTGATATTACAAACTTGCTAAAAAATGACCCTGATTCTCTTTGGGACGCTTCGATAGATCCAAATAAATTCTTCTATTGGGGGGAACCGCTTTATGGTTACTACAATTCTGCTGATCCTTGGGTTATCACTCGTCATATTGAGCTTCTAACTAATGCGGGCATTGATTATCTTGCTTATGATATGACCAATACGGTTATTTATCCTCAGGTTGTTGATAAGATATTTGAAATCCTCGATAAATATCAAAAACAAGGTTTCAACGTTCCTAAAGTTGTCTTTGTTACCCATTCCAGCTCAGGCAAAACCATCAAAAGATGCTATGAATATTGGTACAAAAATGGTGACTATAAAAATCTTTGGTATTCTCGCGATGGCGAAAGGCCGTATATCATTGGTGATTCATACGACTTACTTGATACATACCGTCAGGAAGGAAAAGAGGAAGAAGGCAAAGAAGTTGTTGATTTCTTTGATATTGGCGAAGTTCTTTGGCCGGATGACGTTTTCCAAGACCCAGAGGGATCCCCTTGGATGGATTGGACATACCCTCAAAGAAACTATAACGGAACAATGGTCGTTTCTTTAGCTCAGCACCCTGGTTACAAAATGAGCGACCAAGAGAGCACCAACCACGGCAGAGGCTTTGATTTCAAAGATTTTACGAATAAAACCGAGAATGTTCCTGCTGGAACTAATTTTGCCCAGCAATTTCAGACCGTTTTAGATTCCAATGACCCAACATATCCTTTATATGATGAAGAAAACGAAGTGAATAACGTTTTTATCACCGGTTTTAATGAATGGATTGCGGTCAAACAAATTGATCAACTAGGTAACCCTTTTTGGTGCGATACCTTTAACGAAGAATATTCCCGCGATATTGAAATGTGCAAAGATGGATACGGGGACAATTATTACCTCGAACTCCTTGAGCTTAATCGTCAATACGCTTACGAAGAAGCGAAGCACTATAACTACAGCCTCAATTCCATCGATATCACCGATACGAGCTTAGAGGGTTGGAAAAATGTCAAAGCCAATTACAAAGACTTTGAAGGAGATGCTCTTTCTAGAGACTTCATCAGTGCTGATCAAACTCATTATTTGACCAACGAAACCAATCGGAACGATATTGTGAAAACATCTATTGCCCACGATGCGAAGAACCTCTATGTCAAAGTGGAAACGAAAGACAAAATCACTTCAAGAGACGCCAATGACAAGACTTTCATGAACGTCATGATTAATACCAAGAAAAATCCGAATGACAACTTCATGGGCTTTGATTTTGTGATCAACCGTTCTCAAAGCGGAGATAAATGCTCCATTGAACGTCTTAAGAAAGGCTTCGAAACTTCCAAAGTGGACGAAGCTAGAATCTCTCTGTCAAATAACGTCATGCAACTAGAAATCCCCCTTAGATCCTTAGGATTAAGCAAGGATGATTGCAATATTTCACTGAAAGTTTCTGACCATGTGGAAGAACAGGATGATGAGCTTTCCTATTACGTTGACGGCGATTCTGCCCCCATTGGAAGGTTAGGTTACGATTATGGCTTCTAAGATTTCCTTTAAAAAATACTTAAGCTTTGCCGCTTTGACTCTTCTTTTAAGCGGGTGCGTTAAGAACGAAAACTCTTCGATTTCCTCAAGTGGAGATAATGATATGAAAGATCAAAGACATTTAAACGCTATTGACTACGCCTTCTCTAATCTTTGTGGGGAAGATGCTTTAGGAAGGCAAATCAAAAGAATTAACGGCCTCAAAAAAGATAAAACCCGTTATGTCGGCATCTTCTATTCCTTATGGCTTGGAGGTCACAAAGGCGGGACCCAACAAGCTGTTTATGACATTACCGAATTAGAGAAAACTCCAGAAGGAGTAGAGGCTTTAAACGATTTGAGCACGAATCCAGCTAATTCGAAATCTCCTGTCGGCCAATTTCATTTTTGGGGACAGCCTCTATATGGTTATTACGATATGTCAGACCCATTTGTCGTAACTCGCCATATTGAGCTCTTTATTAACGCAGGCCTCGACTATCTTTGTATCGACGCCACGAATTCCGTTCTCTACTATGACGCAACTTTTAACCTTTTAAATCTCTTAAAGAAGTTTCAAAAGCAAGGTTATAACGTCCCTAATGTCGTCTTCTATACCAATAGCCATTCTGGGCCAACCGCCAAACTTATCTATAACAAGTTTTATAAATCCGGGGAATATGATTCCGTATGGTTTGCGCCAAATGGAAAACCGATGATTATTGGCGTTACGATTTTTAATGAAAACGCCTCAGATCAAACGAAATACGCAAGTTTATACGGTTGGGAAGAAAGTGATTTTATTCCTGAAAGCTATAGAGATTACTTTGACATCAAGGAATCTGAATGGCCAAATGGCGATCATAACGAAAACTCCATTCCTTGGATGAGTTGGCAATACCCGCAACAAGTTCATACAGAAAGTAATTCCGTTTGTGTGGACGTTGCTCAGCATTCACATACTAAAATCAACGTTTCCAGCAAAGACCCAGAATGTCATAGGGGATATAACAACATCACGAACCAAGTGGAAGGAGATTGGAAAGAGGGCCTTTCTTTCCAACAGATGTGGAATACCGCCATTGAAGATAAAGACAATAACATCAATAACGTTCTTGTATGTTCTTTTAACGAATGGATGGCAATCAAACAACCAACCGGCGCTTTCGTCGATGTCTATGACCAAGAATATAGTCGTGATATCGAAATGACGAGAGAAGGATATAAGGATAACTACTATCTCCAATTGGTAGAAAACATTCGCAACTATAAATATGAAGATTTCGTGAAATACGAAAAAGAAGAAACGACGATTTCTATGGATGGGACTATTGATCCAAAATGGGATGATGTCATTTCTTGTTATCAAGATTTAGAAGGAGACGCTCTTGATCGCGACCATTCTGGAGCTGTTCAGGGCTTAAATTACAAACTTGATTCCAAACGCAACGACATCAAATTAGTCAAGGTCACAAATGATCAAGACTACATCTATTTCTATGTTGAATGCGCGAATCATCTTACCTCCTATAACGGCACTGATGAAAACTACATGAACATTCTTTTGAAGACGAAGGAAAGCGCGATGAACTTCATGGGATGCAACGTATTGATTAACCGCCAAATTGAAGGGAATAAAGGCAGCGTCGAAATATCTAAAGGTGGATATTCCTGGGATAAAGTCGATGAAGCCGAACTTCAAATCACTGGCAACATAATGCAAATTAAACTTCCAAGAAGGAACATCGAAACGAACGAAACTTGCGACATTGAATTCAAAATATTCGATAACGTCTTAGATCCAAAAGATGAAATGGAATATTACGTCAGCGGCGATGTAATGCCATTAGGAAGAATGAGATATGGCTACTAAAATAGGAAAACTTTTATTCGTAGGCTTATTGCTTGCTGGTTGCTCTGGAGGGAAAAGCGTGAGAGAAATGCATAACTATCCAATTTATAAAGACGGGATTCCTTTTACGAATGACCTTTGGAACGCTCCAGATAGTTATGAAGTCGAGGATGAAGACGTTTCCGAAAATATTAAAGGCATCTATCTTCGTAGCGATTGGAATGGGAAGGAAAGCTATGCTTTCGGTTATTTAGGCATCCCATCTATCAAAAAAGACAGATATCCTGCCATTCTTCTTCTCCATGGTGGAGCGGGGTCTGCCTATCATGAATGGGTAGAAAAATGGATGGAAAAAGGCTATGTTGCCTTGGCCATCGATCTTGAAGGGCATGTGCCAAATAAAGGAGCCACTCTTCAAAGTATGCCTTCTGAGCTTTATCACGCGAGTGAATATGAAGCTCCTCATAATTCCAATCTTGAGGACGAAAACGAAGACGTTACCAAGACATGGCTATATTACGCATGCAAAACGGCCATTATTGCAAATTCCTACCTTCATTCTCTTGAATGCGTCAACAAGGATCAAATTGGCGTTTCTGGTGTTTCTTGGGGTGGATTCATCACATCCATAATCACAGGATACGATGATAGATTTGCTTTTAGCTTGCCGATTTATTGCGCTGTTGGCATGGAAAAGTCAGGCTCTCCTATTGGGGAATACATCACCAATCATCCATATTTTAGAATTTTTGATTCTTTAGAACCGCTCAAACAAGTAAACACTCCATTCCATTTGTTCATTTCGAACTGTGATAAGTTTGAAAATCCTCATTCCGCAAGCGAGCTTGTCGAAGGAATGAAAAACGCCGGTTTATCAATCTATGATAAGTTCCTCCATTCTCAAGCCGAAGCAACCTATCTAGAAGACCCTTATATTTTTGCCGATCGTATTTTAAGCGGCGAAAAAGAGATTTCTATTGAAATCAACGACAGCAAAGTAAAAGCCTCAAATTTAGGCGAAAACAAAATTGATTTAGCGGAAATCTATTCTACCGAAGATTCTCTTCCTTCAACGGGAGCCCTTTGGGAGAAAGACACTCTGGAATTGGA
>CAVGNL010000136.1:0-15316 GCA_963630455.1 Prevotella sp. CAG:755 | reverse complement strand
CAAATACCCAAACAAGTTGCTATGTATCCATTCTTGACGTCAAAGGAGTAACAACGAGTTCCAAGGTATTGAAATTATAAAAACGATAATTAATAAGGAGGAAAAACATGAAGAAATTATCAATTATCGCATTGACGGCAACTGCGTTTATGCTCTCTGGCGCAATCGCGCAAAACGCCTCAATGAAACCCACCATCATAAGACGCGAAAATGCAGTCTTAAGAACTGAAGATGCCACAAAACATTCCATAAAAGCAACTGGCATGCATTTCTGGAATCAAGGTTGGCTTAATGGCGGAGCCATCGTTCTTGATTTTGACGAGCTTGAGGGCGACAATGGTTTTGGCGTATTTTCAGGTGTTGAATCCCTCACTTCCGATTTAGTAACCGTGCAATATGATCAATATGGAAATCCTTTAGCATTCGAATATGGGCCTGAAGGATACGCCAAAGGCCTTGCATACAACAGAACCAAAGGAACCGATTACACGGGCCGTATGTATAAAGTGCCCAAGGGAATGTCCTTTAAAATGGGCGCCGCCTGGCAAGGAACCAATGATTACACCGATCATACCTTTACTATCAGCGAAGATGCATACTTCATTTGCAATCTTGCCGCCGGAACGGAAGGGGCCTTTGAAACTTTAAAGAATCCAACGGATCTCACGTTGAATTTGGAAGATCAAACCTTAGCGGTAGATGAAAAGGCAAAATTAACTGCCACCCCAGTTGGCGAAACGAATGCAACCGTTCATTATTCTTCTTCAAATACGAATGTCGCAACCGTTGCTTCCGATGGGGAAATCACTGTTGTTGGCGCTGGCGAAGCAACAATTAGCGCAAATTGCGGTTTGGTGAAGAAATCCATCAAAGTCACCGGATCTAGTTCGTCTCACAAACAAACTGGTATCAAAGTCGTGGAAGGAGAAACTATCACAACCTATGCCGGCGAAGGATATAGCCTTTCTCAATTGAAAGTCGTTAAAGTCTATAACGATCAACCAGAAGGCGAAGAAATAACTCTTACCTCAGACATGATTAGCGGCGATTTCAACAAAGATGCAGCAGGGGAATACACCTTAACTATTACTTCTGGAGAATTTGTAACGACTTTCAAGGTTGTTGTTAAAAGCTTATTTAATTTCGACACGAGCGAATTAAAGAAAGGCACTAATTATGGCAACAACTCTGGATGGGGAAATTTCTATTTCTGGGGAGATGCCATTCCTTCTAGCGAAGTTCCGACTCAATATTTGAATCTCGAAGAAGAACAAATCGCCGACGTTAATAATTACGTCTTATTCAATGGTGCAAAAAACTCAATTCAAAGCATCAAGAATTTAGGCGGAACGAGATATGAATTCTGGTATAAGGATGAAGTCAAGGCTTCCTTGAAAGCTGGCGATACCATCGAATTGCTCAAAGGCATGCCTCTTTATTACTATTCTGGCACAGTAGACCAAAACCATGAAAATAAGGGCGATGGCGCTTTCAAAGTAATCGGAAGATCCACTAAATCTTACAAATTTGTTTATACAAACAACAACGATTATGAAGTTTTCACATCCGCCCCTTCGGAATTGACTCTTGGCCAAGAAAGTCTCGATATTTCTGTTGGCGAAGAAAGCCAAATTACTTATACAGTAGGACCTTCTGGCGCATACGGCACTCCAAGTTTTGAATCAAAGGATGTGACGATTGCAACCGTTGATGCTTCTGGCAAAGTTGTTGGCGTTAAAGAAGGAAACACCAAGATAATCGTTAAGCTCGGTAATATCACCAAAGAAATTCCGGTCACCGTTAGCAAGGCTAAAGTAATTAAGTCCATCATGTTAACTAACATTCCTTCGACTTATAACGTCTTAAAAGGATCAACAAAAGCCTTTGCTCCGCAATTGACAACTGCCAAATTTGTCTTTGAAGACGGCTCTCTTGGCAAGGAATTAACTCTTACTGCCGATCAAGTGACCATCGGAACATTGGATATAAATACCCTTGGCAAACAAGAACTTCCTGTCAAAGTGACGATTGATGATAAAGAGTACACCACAAGCATTGAAGTCAATGTTTATGAAAGAGAAGAGCAAAAGCCAGACCAATTAGCCATTGTTGATTGGTTCAACTATGCGATGTTCGCTCAATTCCCAGCAACCAGCTCAAACGCAAAAGGAAACTTCACCGCCGGAGGAGAATCAGGACAAGGAACAGTCAAAGAAGTGGAATCTGGAAAGACCATCAGAGAACTTCTTAAAGAACAACAAGATCTCATCACTTATACACGTAAGGACGGAAAAGCCGTCAAGATCACTGGCACTTACCAGCTTCAAACCAACATCGCTATCTTCCCTGAATTCCTTAATGAAGTGAAGGATGAATCTGGCAAAGTTACCCATGAAGCTATCAGTAAAGAAAACTACAACAAGACTGGTTACTACGAAGAAGGCGATACCGTAACCATTAAAAAAGGTGTCCCTCTCTTAAAATGGACAGGTGAAGTTGGTTTAACCGACGCCGATCTTATTGAAGGTACTGGTGAGCTTATCATCGAAGGATACACCCAAGAAGACCTAGTCTATAAATACAAAAATGATAGATGGTCTTATTTCAAGGAATACACTGATATGCAACTTGCCTCCACGACTCTTGAGGTCGAGGAAGGAAAATCCAAAGCTATCGATGTTAAGCGTGTTCCAAATGATGCGACCCAAGGTAGTTTCACCTTTGTCTCTAGCGATCCAAGCGTTTGCACAGTCAATAGCCACGGCGTGGTAAAAGGCATTAAAGCTGGAACTGCAACTATCACTATCACCTTGACAGATGAAGAGGATCCAAGCAAGACGAAGACTGCTACCGTTACTGTTACCGTCAAAGCCAAAGAAAACACAACTCCAAGTAGCTCTGAAGAAAAACCAGATGATAAGCCAAGCGAAAGCAAAGGCGGATGTGGCGGATCTATCGTTGCAACCTCCGCTATCATTTCCGGCCTTGCCATTGCTGGTGTTGCTATTGTCGGGGTAATGGAAAGCAAAAAGAAAAGAAAATAAATAGTCTCTAACAAACTACGAATAACAAACGAAAGGTAAACGTCAATATGTTCAAGCTCAAAGAAATCAAGGTCGATTACATGATCGAACCCCTAACAATCAGTGGAAAACCTACTTTTTGCTGGAATTATGAAAATGGATCCGATGAAGAACAAGTAAGCTATCAAATCATTTGCACTTCAGAAGATGGGGAAACTCTTTACGATTCGGGCGTTATTCGTAGTTCGAAGATGACAGACATCTCCTATGAAGGCAAGCAATTGCCTTCTAGGAGCCTCATCAACGTGGAAGTGAAAACCCTAAGCAAAAAAGGAGCTTCCGCCGAAATGAAAACGCATTTCGAAACAACCATCAAAGATGAGGAATGGCATGGAAAATGGACTTCTATCCCCGACAATTTCAACGGAGGAACTCTTTATTTCCGCAAGCAATTCCAATTAAAGGGTAAAGAAATCAAAAGAGCTCGTTGCTATGTTTGTGGCATTGGCTATCATGAATTTTATCTTAACGGCAAAAAAGTCGGCGATAAAATTTTAAATCCAGGCGTAACAAATTACGACAAAACATTGCTCTTTGATACCTATAAAATAGAAGAATATCTTAATAAAACAGACAATGTCATAGGCGTTGAGGTTGGATATGGCTGGTTTGGTAGCCGAAAACTATTCCTTCAACTTTACATCGAATACAAAGATGGTGAAGTGTATGAAGATTATAGCGATTGCAACCATGGTTGGTGGGTAAGTGGATCTCCTGTCATTGATAACTCCATTTATGGCGGAGAAATCTATGATGCAAGATTAGAAAAACTCACCTTTCCGCACTGGTGTTCTTTAGAATTCCAACCAACTTGGGCCAATGGCTGGATGTATACCATTCTCACTCAAATTCCCCAAGGAAAACTTGCCCCTCAACAAGTCGCTCCAATCCGTGTTTTAAACGAATACAAAGTTAAATCCGTTAAGAAACTAGATGAAACTCATTTTGTTTATGATTTAGGTCAAAACATGGCAGGTTGGGTTCAAATCCGAGTAAAAGGTGAGCAAGGAAGCAAAATCACTCTTATTTATGCAGAAGGCATTAAAGAAGATGGGCATGTAAATCAACTTAACCTTAGAAGCGCCAAATGCCGCGATATCTATATTTTAAAAGGCGAAGGCGAAGAAATTTACGCTCCTCGCTTCACATATCACGGTTTCCAATATGTCGAAGCCGTCATTGAAGGGAAAGCCGAAATTCTTGGAATGGTTGGCAAACACGTTCATAGCGATATCGAAGTGGTTGGAAATTTCGTTTGCGATGACGAAAAACTCAATCGTTTGCACCATATGGCCGTTATCACAGAACAAAATAACCAATATTCGATCCTTACCGATTGCCCGCAAAGAGATGAAAGATTTGGCTGGTTAAATGACGTTTCTAGCCGTGTTTTCCAATCGAATTACAACTTCGACATGGATAGAATGTATAACAAAGTCGTTCATGACATATATGAGACTCAAAACGATAAGGGATGCATCGCTGATACTGCTCCTTATTACACCGGTGGACAACCGGCTGATACGACAACGGTTTCTTATTTGCTGCTCGCTTTAAGCGCTTATAAATATTATGGCGATAAAGAATTGGTTAAAAAAGAATATGAAGGCCATAAGAGGTGGGTTGATTATCTCCTTACCCGTCAAAAAGACTTCATCATGGATTATTACTACTACGCTGACTGGGTATCCCCACAAAGTTTAAAAAATCCAAACTCCGATGGAATTTTCATTTCCTCCATGTTCCTTTATTGGCATTTGATTTCCCTTTCTAAACTTGCTCATATTGCAGGCAAAGCAGATGATGAAAAGAAATATGCTGATTTAGCTCTTCTTTCTAAGAAATCTCTCAATAAACATTATTACAAAGCAGATGGATATTATTGCAACAACACCCAATGCGAAAACGCGATGCCAGTATGGCTCGGTATCTGTGAAGAAGAAAACAAAAAGAAAGTCATTGATCATCTCGTCAAAGACATCATCGATAACGATTATCACTTAACATGCGGCAATCAAGGATATCGTCATGTTTTCTACCTCCTTTGCGAATATGGGTATGCTGATTTAGCTATCAAAGTCCTAGAAAACCCAGAATATCCAGGCTGGGGATATATGCTTGAAAAAGGCGCGAGCACCGTATGGGAAAGATGGGAAGCAGAAATGCAAAATGAGATGCACTCCTTTGATCACCCGATGTTTGGGAGCTACGATGCCGTTTTCTACCGTTATTTCTTGGGAATTAAAATTGACGGAAATGGCGCAGATGATATTCGCATCGAACCAATTATCCCGAATTCATTGAACTACGCTAAAGGAGAATTCAAATCTATCAAAGGGACAATGTCTTCCTCTTGGGCGAAAGAAAAGGACAAGATTCGTTATTCCTTCCTCATCCCCGGGAATACATCCGCAAAGGTCAAACTTATGAACGAGACTTTAACCATTGATGGAAAAGAAATTTCTGAAAAAGAATTTACGTTAAGCGGCGGAAAACACGAAATTACGACTAGATTATAGAAAAGAGAACCTTATGAAAAAGAACATATTTGATTGGAAACTTCTTCAAGACATATGCGATATTATCGATAGAATGTACCTCCTTGGCTGGGATGAAAGAAACGGCGGGAACGTTTCTTATCTTCTTGATGAAAAAGAATTAAGCGAATACATCGATATCAACCACGTGATTCGCACATATCCCTTAAATTTTGATGCAAGCGAAGCTAAAGGAAAATATTTCCTTGCCACAGGGACGGGTAAATATTTCCGCAATACAAAAAAAGATCCAGAAACCAATTTAGGGATTTTCCGCGTAAGCGAAGATGGTAAGATGGCGGAACTTGTTTGGGGATATAAAGATGGAGGAAATTCAACGAGCGAAACCTACTCTCACCTTATGTGCCACATCCAACGCTTAAAAGTCGATCAGAATCATCATATTGTCATTCATTGCCACCCAACTTGCACTCTGGCCTTGACACATATTCTGCCAAACGATGAGAAAGAATTCACGAAGTCTCTTTGGCGTGTGATGACTGAATCCATCGTTGTTTTCCCAGAAGGCATTGGGGTCCTTCCTTGGATGCAATCGGGAACATATGAGATTGGCTATGCAACTGCTGAAAAAATGAAAGATAGAAGACTTGTTGTTTGGGGGCTGCATGGAATTTATGGCGTTGGCGAAACCATTGATGAGGCTTTTGGCCTCATTGAAACGGTTGAGAAATCAGCAGACGTTTTCCTTCGTTATCATCAATTCAGAGAACTCAACACCATTAGCGATGAGAATTTAGAGAAAATCGCCAAATTCTATGGCAAAACTCCAAGGGAAGGCTATTTAGATTAAAATGAAATACTCTTTAGCAATCGACATAGGCGCCACGAGCGGCAGGGCTATTCTTGGGCATCGCGAAAAAGAAAATCTCATTCTCGAAGAAATCTATCGTTTTGAAGGATATCAAATTGAGAAAAATGGACATCTTTTCTGGGATACGGACAAAATCGTTTCTGAAATTATAACCGCCCTTCATAAATGCCAAGAAAATAGATGCATTCCTTCTACCTTAGGCGTTGATACTTTTGGAGTCGATTATGTCTTGCTCGATGAAAACGACAAAGAAATTCGCCCTGTCTATTGCTATAGAGATTCTCGTACAGAAAAGAGCAAAAAAGAATTCGAAGAAAAGATGGATATCCCAACGCTTTACGAGAAAACTGGTGTCTATCCTCAATTATTCAATACTTTATATCAACTTTATGATGATAAGCTTCATGGATTGCTAACGAAGACAAAAACCATAATGTTCTTGCCTTGCTATCTCGTTTATCGATTAACAGGCGTCAAATACAATGAATTATCCATCGCTTCCACGAGTGGATTACTTAGCAAAGACACTTTCTATTATGACGAAGATATCCTTGCTCTTCTTGGAATAGAAGATGTCATCTTTGCACCATTTAAAAAGAATGGGGAGACAATTGGGCGTTTGCAAAACGGCATTCAAAAAGAAATAGGCTTTGATCTCGAAATCAAAAACGTTCTTAGCCATGACACAGGCACTGGCGTATTCGGAGCGAAAGTGGGCCTCAATCAGCTCTTCCTTTCTAGCGGAACGTGGTCACTGCTTGGCGTTTTAAGAGAAAACTACAATACGAGTAAAGAAAGTTACGAAGCCGGTTTCACGAACGAATTAAACAATTATAAGCAAGTTCGCTATCTAAAAAACATCGTGGGCATGTATATTGTAAATACGGTAAATAAAGAACAAGAAAAGCCTTTACCGATTACTGAGGTAGTGGAATTAGCGAAACAAGGGCATGAATATCAAGAAATCTTTGATCCATCCTTGCATGAATTCCTTGCTCCGAAGAATATGCAAAAGGCAATTCTGGATAATTTCCAAAAGAGAAATCGCCCATTGCCTAAAAATCTTCAAGAGCTCTATTTCTCAATCTATAATTCTTTAGCAAATTGCTATAAAGTATCGATAGAAGAAATTGAAACAATAACAAATCAAAAATTTGATAGCATCGTTATTTTTGGCGGAGGATCTAAAAACGAGTTCTTGAATGGTTTGACGGCAAAACTAACGCATAAAAAAGTCATCGTCGGACCATCGGAAGCAACTTCAATTGGCAATCTTCTCTGCCAAGAAATGAAATGAATACAAAGGAGAGTTTATTATGGCTATTTTCAAAAAACAAAGTAAGGAAGAAAAGTTAGAAAACCGCGAAAGAAAAAGAATTCACCAACAAATTCTTCAAAAAGAATATGAATTCTCTAAGCAGGATAAAATACCTCCTCAAGGCTATTTCGTTTCTTTGCAACACGTCAACAAAATCTATGACAACCATGTCCAGGCTGTTTACGATTTCAATTTCGACATCAAGCCGAAAGAATTCATCGTTTTTGTTGGCCCATCTGGATGCGGAAAGTCTACGACCCTTCGTATGATAGCCGGTTTGGAAGATATCACATATGGGAATCTTTTCATCAACGGGATGTACGCCAACGACCTTCAACCAAAAGATAGGGATATTGCCATGGTTTTCCAATCTTATGCTCTTTATCCTCATTACAATGTTTTCGACAATTTGGCCTTTGGATTAAAAATCAGAAAGGTTCCAACCCTTCAAATCGATAAAAAGAAATACAATGAGCAACTTTCTATCGTTGTTAAGAAAGAAAAGCAACTTTATAAAATAAGAGATGACTTAGGTATTTTAAAAAAAGCTGCCGTTAAAGATGATAGCGACGCTTTAAAAGAAAGGGTTTTGGCAAAGCAAAAAGAATATGATGTTATCGAAAAAGAGGTGGAAATAGAAAACGAAAAACTCAAAGCCATCGCTAAAGAACCTGTTTTAGGTATTGATCATTCCTCCATTCACAAAGTCAAAAAAGACATTGCTTACTACACTAAAATGGTGAAGCAGTTTGAAAAAGGAAACGAAAAACTAACAAAGAAAGCCCAAGGAAACATTCTAGAGAAAGAAACTTGCAAGCATCTTATTCAAGAGAACGAAAAGAAATTAAAAATGGCTCATGAGAGTTTGGACCGAACCCTAAATTCTTTGAATTATTATGAAACCACAGAGGTTCCAATCTATAAAAACAAGCATCTTTCCAAACGCGAGATTCGCCAAATTGTTGAAAATGCTGCCAAAATTCTTGATTTAACCGAATACTTAGATAGAAAACCAAGCGCTCTAAGCGGCGGGCAATGTCAACGCGTTGCCTTAGGAAGAGCCATCGTTCGTAATTCCAAACTTTTCTTGATGGATGAGCCGCTCTCCAATTTGGATGCTAAGCTTCGCGTCCAAATGAGATCGGAAATCGTTAAACTTCATAACCGTCTTGGGACAACGACGATTTACGTTACTCATGATCAAACAGAAGCCATGACCATGGCTACAAGAATAGTTGTCATGTCCAAAGGCCACATCCAACAAATCGGCGAGCCAAAAGAAATCTATAATCATCCAGCAAATATCTTCGTTGCATCCTTCATTGGCTCTCCAGCTATGAATATCTTTGATGTTTCTTATGATAACGGAATCTTGAAAATTAGCGATAAATACGAATTAAAACTTGCAAAAGAATACATTCAAGCGCATAACGAATTCTATCAAAACGCCATTAAAGAAACGGAAGAGAAAATCGACAAGGTTAAGCTTGAGATGCATGCTTATGAAGAATATCAAAAGAATTTGGCGGAAAAGAAAGTCAGAAAGAACAAAGATGAAATCTTGAATGACTCTAACCACTACGAATTCAACAAGCTTGAGCTTTGTAAGCTTGAAAAAACATTGTTCTCTTATCAAGAAATCGCTAAGACAAACAAACACGTTTTGAAGATGGGCATTCGTCCGGAAGATATCGTGAGAACGGAAGATAGAACATCAAAACACGTCTTATCGGCTCCATTCAAAGAAAAGGTCGCGGTTAGTGAACTTTTAGGACATGAATATTACGTCCATTTCAACATGGGCAATAAAGAAGTCATTGCCAAAACGCAAGGTAACGATAATATCAAGATTGGTGATGAAATCGAATTCTCCTTCAATCTTCCTTTCTTGCATTTATTCGATGAAATCTCAACAAAATTAATCAAATAATTCAAAACTATATGCTCGAAGCCAAATGGATAACATACATAGATGAGAAAGTGGACGTCCCTCTTTTTAAGAAAGAGTTCGACCTTCCTACCTTCGTAAAGAAAGCGGCTTTAAAAATTACTTCGTTGGGTTTTTATCATCCCATCTTGAACTACGAAGACGTTACGGATCATCTTTTTATGCCGGGTTGGACGGACTATACCGAACGTGTCCAAGAACAAAGCTTTGATATAACTCGTCTTCTTAAGAAAGGTAAGAACAAAGTGTCTATCTTTTTAGCCAAAGGTTGGGCTGCTAGCGAAATGTTTGGCTGGAGCAAGCATCCTTATACGCCTTATCCCTTACTGAAGGCTTTTTTTGAAATCGAACTAGTTAACGGAGAAAACATTCAGATCGTTACGGACGATAGTTGGGAAGTTTATTCTTCTTACATCCTCCAAAGCGATATTTATAATGGCGAAATTTGGGATTTGAACAAAAAGGAAGAGCACTTAGGCAAAGCCCAAATTAAAGAATGCTCCATTCCCGTTATCTCTCAAGAAGGAGAAGACATCATCAAAGACGAAACCATCTTCCCTCGTAAGATGTTCCAAGATCATCAAGGGAATTGGGTTATTGACTTTGGGCAGAATTTCGCCGGCAATATTGAAATTGATATCATCTCCAAAGGAAATGAGAAACTTTCGTTTGTTCCTGCAGAAATCTTAGATAAAGACGGCAATTTCTATAATGAAAATTATCGTAAAGCTAAATCTTTCTTCTCTTATTCCTTAAGGAAAGGCATTAATCATATTTCTCCTTTGTTTAGCTTTGAAGGACTTCGTTATATCAAACTTATTGATATCCCTTCGCGTTTCCGTATGGAATATTTGAAAGGCAGAATGATTCATTCCTCGTTAAAAAGGACTTGTTATTTTGATTCCGGAAACGAGAAACTCAATCAGTTGTATCACAACATAATCTATGGCCAATTAAGCAACTACATAGATGTGCCAACAGATTGTCCTCAACGCGATGAGCGTTTAGGCTGGCTTGGCGACGCAGAGGTTTTTGCCCGCACGGCTTGCATTAATTTCGATTGTCATAATTTCTTCAAAAAATGGCTTTACGACCTTTGTTTGGATCAGAAAGAGGATGGATCATTAGAAGGGGTATGTCCAATCATTCCGGGCCATGAAGTGGAAATTTCAAGCGGTTGGGCAGACGCGGCCACAATCGTCCCTTATGAAGTTTATATGGCCTATGGAGATAAAAAACTTCTTCAAGAGAATTTCTCCATGATGAAGAAATGGGTCGATTACATCAAGAATACCTCTGAAAACCCATATTTGTTCGACTCTGGATTCCATTTTGGGGATTGGCTAGGGATGGATAGCCCTTATCAATCTTTATTCGGTGCGACAAACATTTATCTTGTTGCGAGTGCTTTCTATGCCTATTCGACGAGCCTTCTTATCAAGGCTGGAAAAGAACTTAGCGAAGACGTAAGCGAATATGAGGCTCTTTATGAAAATATCCTCAAAGAATTCCGCAAAGCTTATTTAAAAGACGGTCTTCCAACAGGAGAAAGAGCCTTAGAAGCATCTTGTCCTGAGAAATCCACCAATTTCACTCAAGCCGCTATCTCCCTCATTCTTTATTTTCATCTTGCGGAAAAAGAAGACGAAAAAAAACTCACGAACGCATTAGTAAATCTTATTGAAGATAACGATATGAGAATGACAACGGGATTTCTAGGAACTCCATATATCCTGCATGCCTTAAGCGAAAATGGAAGAAGCGACATTGCCTATAACCTTCTCCTTCAAGAAAAGAAACCCTCATGGTTATATTCCGTAAATAAAGGCGCGACAACTATCTGGGAGCATTGGGATGGCATCAACGATGAAGGAAGGCTTTGGGATCCATTCATGAATTCCTTTAACCATTATTCTTATGGCGCTGTGTTTGATTGGATGTTCAATGAAGCAGCTGGCATTCATCCCTTAAAAGCTAATTACGAGGAAATTCTTATTGAGCCTCATATAGACAAACGGCTAGGCCATCTTGACATGAAATATTTAACTCAAAGAGGCCTTCTTTCTGTGAGATGGTATTTTCAAGATAACGCCGTGATATATGAAATCGAAATTCCTAGTGGATGCAACGCGAAAATCATTATTCATGGAAAAACATATTACCTAAAAGAAGGCAAATATATGTTCTCAAATGAATTAGATGAGAAAAATGGTTCTAATTTTCTTCAGTGAAGAAAAGAAATAGATTCGCTTTTTACAGTTTGAAAGGAGAAAAAAGATGAAAACGGTAAAAGACAAATATTTGGTTGTAGGGGCAGACTTTGCTGGTTACCCGCTAAAAGAGGCTGTTTGTGCTCATTTAAGAAAGAAAGGGTGGAAAATTGAAGATTTAGGCGTTACCGATCCTAATGATAACAACACCGAAAATATGTTCCATCGTGTTGGTTTAAGGGTTGGCGCAAAAATCTCTGAGGGAGAATACGAAAGAGCGCTTGTTTTCTGTGGGACCGGCATGGGTATCCATATTGCCGCCAGCAAATGCCCTCATGTTCATGCTGGTGTTGTCGAATCCGTTCCAGCTGCCTTAAGAGCTATTACCGGGAATGGCGTCAATGTCTTAGCGATGGGCGCTTTCTATGTTGCGCCTGCAATGGGATGCGATATTGCGGATGCCTATTTAAATGCTAGTTTAGGAAGCGAGCAAACTTGGTGGCATAATTTCTACGAATTCCACAAACTTGCTATCGATGAGCTCGAAGCCTTTGATTATGAAACATACAAGAAAAACGGCTTTAAGATGCCTCATCTTGGCGATTACGATCTTAAACTTGAAGAAAAACCAGATAACGTTAAATAAAAGAAGATGGGGTCAGTTTTTGCTGGCCCTGTTTCATCTAGACGTCTTAATTTTTCGTTTTCTTTAAGGCACTAAAAGGAGCAAGCATGAAAGAAGTGGTCATTAATAAATTTTTTAGGATTGAAATTTTTAACAAAATCATCCATATCGAGCGGAAAAAAGATGGTTGTTTTTGGGATGGAAACACTTATTTCTTTAATCATAAAAAAGATCTGAAGAGATTAAATTTTACGCTTGAAGAAAACGAAGATAATTTCTTTATCCGTTATTTAAACGTTATTTTCATGTTTCCAAAAAATATAGAAAGCATCGAAGAAATACGAATTATAACAAATAAAGACGTTTTTCAAATTCATAACCAAGTCAACACAGGAGAATTGCCCGCTTTAGACGAAACTCCTTACATCTATTTTTCTTTTGACAACCCTAGAATTTTCCTTCCCGAAAAAGGCTACTCTAGTAAAAACAAAGAAGATTATCTCATTCAAGAAGATGTAGAAGATGTTTACTGCATTCTTGCAAAAAGAAATCCGTTTACGCTAAGAAAAGCTCTTGTAAGCATTTCTGGCGGAGCGGAAATGATTCGCCTTAAGAATTTTGGACTATGGGATTCGAAATATTACGAATACACGGATAAAACGGCTTTAGAATGCATTGATAAATTCAAAGAATACCAAATTCCTTTGGATAATTTTGTCATTGATAGCGATTGGAGAAACGCTTCAACGCAAGGGATTGGCTACGATGTAAATCAAAAATGCTTCCCTGATCTAGAACATTTCTTTTTAGATGCTCATAACCGAGGCGTTGAGATTATGTTTAACGATCATCCGGAACCTTTTCGTAAAAACGAGATGATTCTAAGTAAGAAAGAGATTCTTTTCAGAGAAACAAACCTTTCTAAATTCCTGAAAATGGGTCTTGATAGCTGGTGGTATGACCGTAATTGGCACACCCATCTCATCAGTCCGGATAACGATATAACATGGGAATCTTTAGGTCTTATGGCTTTTCATGACATCACCAAGAATTATTTCGAAGATGTAGCACCTTCGAAGAAATTTGCCAGAAGACCTGTCATTATGGGAAATGTTTCAGATGTTTTTAGCGGAACTTATCTTGGCATAAAAGATATTGCTTCTCATCGCTACTCCATCCAATGGACGGGGGATATTCATTCGTCTCTTCCTTCGCTAAGAGATCAGCTTTATTGCTTTATTAAAGCTGGAAATAGCTTAAATCCATATGTGAATTACGACTGTGGAGGATATTATGAAGACCCAGGGAAAGAAAATTATCTTCGTTGGATTCAATTGGGCGCTTTCTCCCCAATCTTTAGAATCCATTCCATAAAGGGCCTTCCCCGTTATCATGAACCATGGAATTACGATGAAGAAACCGTGAATTTCTTCCGAAAATACACGGAAATGAGATATCATTTATTGCCTGTTTTCTACAAGAGCGCATTTGAAGCATATCGTTTTGGAACCCCGATTTGCAAATCTCTCGGATTTAATTATCCAAAAGATAAGGCGGCTATTCGTTCCGATTTAGAATTTATGCTTTCAAAATCCATATTAGCGGCTCCATTTTATGAAACGGACGTTCTTCCTTTGCCTAAAAAACATCTTTTAGGAAAGATCAAAGCAACTTTTTATCGCGGAATTTCCTGGCAAAGGGACCCCATATTCGAAGAGGAACTTGAGGAGTTGAATTTCAGGCTTGGAAATGATCAAAAATACAATTCCGTCGTTGGAGATAAAAACTTTAGCGCAATATTCTCTTTCCGCATCAAGCCTAAAGAAACTATCGATTTTTATATTCGAAATGATGATGGTATCAAGGTATTTATTGATGGCAAAAAAACATTTGAAAACCTCTCAGAGAATGGACATTCCTCTCAATTTATCAAGGCATTAAAGAAAAATGTCGAATATAAAATTGATGTCTACTATTATCAAAAGGATTGGGAAGCAAACCTTTTCTTGGAATACAAGAAAAAGAACGTCGATAACTCTCGTATTGAGACATATCTTCCTGATGATAGATGGATAAGCGTTTATTCTGGGGATATTTTTCCTAACAAAAGCAAGGTTACGATCGTTTCTGAATTTAAAGAACTCCCTCTTTTTGTTAAGGAAGGTTCTTTAATTCCTTTATTAAAAGGAAAAGAACACATTAACGAAGAAAAATGGGATGAGATGATTTTTGAATATTATCCATCCAAGACGAATGTCTTCGAAGACTATCTTTATGAAGATGACGGAGTGAGCGTGGCATATCAGCATGGCCAATATCGCACGACTCGCTTCTTTAGCTATTTTGATAAAGAAAAAGAAGAATACGTCATAAAAATCGCTAAAGCTAAAGGTAAATTTATAGGGGATAAAGTAGGAAAGAAAAGGCATATCACATTTAAGGTCTTCAAATCTTTATTAGATAAAGACGTCAAGAAAATCATCTATAAAAACAAGGAAATTCCTTTTGAAATCGTTAAAAAGGATGAGAAGTATTACCCGTTTAATGATTCTGATGGTTTTATGGGAAGCGATGCTATTCTTTTCCAAATTGACTCACCGCTTTATCAAGAAAGCGTTATAAGAATCAAAATATAATGCAAAACATCAAATCGTTTCTCTTTTAAGAAAAAAAGCCGGAGTTATCTTTAAGCTAGATATTGGTGCAAATAAGGGATGACTTATACGTGGTATGCACTAGTCAAGAGAAAGTGGACAGTCGCCT
>CAVGNL010000135.1:12287-18819 GCA_963630455.1 Prevotella sp. CAG:755 | reverse complement strand
CAATGATATAGCAGATTTCGGCTCTCAAGGAGAGAATCGGCTGGCGGCGATATCTTTGAAAATATCACCATTCTTTCTAATCGAAGACGAAAGAAAGAAACCGATAACAATCCTCGACGATGTTTACAGCGAATTAGATTATAAACATTCTCAGAGGCTATCAACGATGATCATGAATTTAGGCCAAACGTTTATAACTTCGGCCAATGATTCAATAAGCGGAGACGCCTTGATTTACGTCTCTGATAACAATGCCATAAGGAGGAAATGAAATGGCGGAAGAAAAGAAAAACGAAACCGTAGAACAAAATTCGGAATCAAGCGAGTTTCTGGAGGCTGCTAAACAAAGCGGTGTCAGCGCTGAATCTTTGCAAGAGGAAGACAAATTTCAATATAAAATCGAAGATGTAACAGACGAAAAGAAAATCGAAAAAGCTGACGCGAAATACACGGCCGAAAACATCCAAGTCCTCGAAGGCTTAGAGGCTGTAAGGAAACGTCCTGGTATGTATATTGCCACAACAGCCAGCGCCGGCCTTCACCATCTCGTTTGGGAAATCGTTGATAATTCCATCGATGAAGCGTTGGCTGGATATTGCGATCATATCGAAGTAACGATCGAAAAAGACAATTCAATCACGGTTTCCGATAATGGCCGCGGAATCCCTGTCGACATCGTTTCTAAATCTGGCTTATCAGGCGTTGAGACGGCTTATACAATCCTTCATGCCGGCGGCAAATTCGGAGAAGGCGGCGGATATAAAGTATCCGGTGGTTTGCATGGTGTAGGTGCTTCGGTAGTCAATGCGCTTTCCACCTTATGCGAAGTCACCGTTCATAAAGACGGCGGGGTTTATTATGTTAAATTCACCAATGGCGGTCACATCGTTGAGCATTTGAAGAAAATCGGAACTTGTGGAACCGACGAACACGGCACTAAAGTTCATTTTTTGCCAGACCCAGACATCTTTACGGAAACAACCGTTTATAACTACGACACAATTAAAAACCATTTGCGTCAAATGGCTTTCTTGAATGGCGGAGTCAAAATAACTTTGACAGATTTACGTGGTGAAATTCCTACAAGTGAGGTTTTCCTTTATAACGGAGGCATTCGCGAATACGTTTCCTTCATCAATGCCGGAAAGGCTCCTATCAATAATGAAGTTCTCTACTGCCAAGGAGTCGAAGAAGTGACTCTTCTTGATGGCACCAAAGAAAGAATCTATGCCGAAGTCGCCATGCAATGGACTGACTACTACAACAACGATGGCGTTTATTCGTTTTGCAATAACATTTCTACCAAAGAAGGCGGTACCCATGTCGAAGGCTTTAATTTAGCTTTGAATAGAACCATCAACGATTACGCCCGCAAAAATAAATTCCTTGATGAAAAATCATCGAATTTCACGACGGATGATTGTCGCGAAGGATTAACATGCGTTATTTCCGTCAAACATCCTAACCCACAATATGAAGGGCAAACAAAAACAAAACTTGGCAACTCCGAAGTTCGTAAGATTGTTTCGACCATTGTTGGTGCTTATTTGCAAGAATACCTTCTCGAACATCCTGATCAAGCAAAGGTCATAATCGAAAAAGTTAAACTCGCCGCTTCGGGACGTATGGCTGCCCAAAAAGCTCGCGAATCCACGCGTAAGAGCGCTCTAGGAATAACGACGTTGCCTGGAAAATTAGCTGACTGCTCATCTAAAGATCCTGTTGAGTGTGAGTTGTATATCGTCGAGGGTAATTCCGCAGGCGGCTCAGCAAAAACAGGACGCGATAGACGCACGCAAGCCATCCTTCCTTTGAGGGGTAAAATCCTCAATGTCGAAAAAGCAAACGAAGAACGTATTTTCCGTAACGCTGAAATCGGAAATATGATTACAGCCATAGGCGCTGGGATTCGTGAAAATTTCGATGTAAGCAAAATTAGATATCATAAGATCGTTATCATGACCGATGCCGATGTCGACGGCGATCACATCCGCATTCTCTTATTGACTTTCTTCTATCGCTTTATGAAACCACTTATCGATGGTGGATATGTTTATATTGCTCAGCCACCTCTTTATAAGATCGACTACAAAGGACAAGCGTATTACGCATATAACGATGATCAATTAGAGCAATTAAAGAAAGCTCTCCAATTAAAACCAGGCTATCCATTCCAACGTTATAAAGGACTTGGTGAAATGGATGCCCAGCAGCTTTGGGAAACAACCATGGATCCATCGGCAAGAAAAATGATTCGCATCACGATTGATGATGCCACCTTGGCTGATAAAGCCTTCACCGATTTGATGGGCGATGAAGTGTTACCGCGCAAGGAATTCATTTCCAAAAACGCTAAATTTGTTAAAAATCTCGATATTTAACGAAAGGAGAAAAATATGGCAGAAGAAGAAAAGAAAAATGAAACGGTCGCTGAAAACGGCGATTCTTCAAATGATGAAGGGGCCGTTGCCGGCATCGTTCCAGGATTGATCGACAGAGAAATAACAGAAGAAGTTCAAAACGCTTTCCTCAACTATTCGATGTCTGTTATCGAAAGCCGTGCCATTCCTGATGTGAGAGATGGTTTGAAACCCGTTCAAAGACGTATCATTTTCGGAATGAACGAATCTGGCATGCAGCCAGGCAAACCATATAAGAAATCAGCACGTATCGTTGGCGACGTTATGGGTAAATATCACCCTCATGGAGATAGCGCCCTTTATGGAACCCTTGTTCGTTTGGCTCAGCCTTTCGCGATGAGATATTGTTTGGTTGATGGACACGGAAACTTTGGTGATGTCGATGGCGATGAAGCTGCCGCTATGCGTTATACGGAAGCCCGTATGACAAAATTAGCCGTAGAAATGGTTCGTGACTTAGATAAAGACACGGTTGATTTCGTTGACAACTATGATGGTACCGAAAGAGAACCTTCTGTTCTTCCGGCTCGTTTCCCTAATTTATTAGTTAATGGTTCGGAAGGCATTGCCGTTGGTATGGCAACAAACATGCCAACGCATAATCTTACGGAAGCGATTAACGCAACTATCGCAGTTGCTAACAATCCAGAAATCACTCCGCTTGAATTAATGCAAAATTATATCTACGGCCCTGATTTCCCTACAGGTGGCGTCATTCTTGGGAGACAAGGGATTCTCGATTATTTCACAAACGGAACCGGCACGATAAACATTCGTTCGAAATATCATATCGAAGAGAATGCTTCTGGCAAGGCTTCGATCATTGTTACGGAAATCCCTTATCAAGTCAATAAAGCCGCGATGATTGAAAATATGGCTGGATTGGTTAGGGATAAAGTCATTGATGGAATCACCGATATTCGCGATGAATCTTCAAAAGAAGGCATACGCGTAGTTATCGAAATACGTAGAGATACGATTCCAGAAGTTGTTGCCAACAATCTTTTGAAACACACTCAATTACAAATTACGTATGGTGTTATCAACCTTTGTTTGGTTGGTGGCGAACCAAAAGTCTTAGGTATCGTTCCGATGATTCAATCTTATATTGATCATCAAATGGATGTTTTGACTCGCAGAACAAAATATCTTTTGAAAAGAGACACAGATCGCGATCATATCGTTGTTGGCTTAATCCTTGCTCATGATAATATCGATGAAGTTATCCATATAATTCGCGGAAGCAAAACCGATGATGAATCCGCGACGAAATTAAATGAAAGATTTGGTTTATCAAAAGCGCAAACGGATGCGATTTTGGCGATGACATTACGTCGTTTAGAGGGATTAGAGCAAGAAAAATTGCAAAACGAGCATGCTGAATTAACCAAAAATATCGAGCATTATAATTGGCTTTTGTCAGATTCTAAAAATATTCTTGGAATGCTAATCACCGAGCTTGAAGAAATCAGAAATAAATTCGGAGATTCTCGTGTAACCGAAATCTCCAATCAAGCGGCTGATATTGATAATGAGGATTTATTACCGCAAGAAAACATTCTTGTCGTGCTTACGAAAAAAGGCTACGTCAAGAGGATGTCTGATGACACCTTCCGTACGCAAAATAGAGGCGGTCGTGGAGTCAAAGGTATCACAACCACATCTGGCGACCTCGTCCAGTTGATGCTTCACACAAAAACGCATACAGATATTATGTTTTTCTCAAGCCTCGGATTCGTTTATCGCTTACGTGGTTATATGATTCCTGATGGAGAAAGAAATTCAAAGGGTATCCCGGCTGTAAATTTACTCAATCTCGCTCAAGACGAGAAAATCATCGCGATTGTTCCTTGCGATGAATATAAAGATACCGATTATCTCTTCTTTGCTACAACCGGTGGCGTGGTTAAGAGAACAGCCTTAACAGAATTTGCCTCAATTCATTCCAATGGTAAACGCGCTATCACGCTTAAGGAGGGAGATGAATTGCTTAATGTCAAAAAGACTACTGGCAACGATCTTATTTCTTTGGCTTCAAGCAATGGCAAAGTTTGCACATTCTACGAAAACGAAGTTCGTGCGATGGGCAGAACAGCCGCTGGCGTTACAGGCATGAATTTAAAAGATGGGTCTCATTTGGTCGATATAACAGGATCGATGGACGGGAACATCGCCCTCGCTTTAACTTCTAACGGCTTCGGGAAACTTTCTTATTTCGCCGATACAGATATCAAGAATGAAGACGGTTCTGTTACGCATTATGACGGATATCGTTTGACTTCTAGAGGGGCTAAAGGCGTCTTCTCGATTAAAGACAACGGTAAGAATGGTTCTTTAACGGCTATGCGCGCTGTTAATGGAGATGAAGATTTGATTGTGATTACAAATAAAGGTATCGTAATCCGTACACCGCTTTCTCAAGTTCATATTGCTGGCAGAAACACCGTTGGCGTGAAAATCATTTCCTTAGATCCAGGCAACAAGGTTGCTTCTTTGACCATCGTTCCACATGAGGATGAGACCGTTGAAGAAAATGTTCCCGAAGAAGAAATTAATCCTTCTTTGACGGCGAATGAAGACGTTTCCACAAACGATTCTTCCGAAAGCGGAGATGGAAACAACCCAACGCCTAACGATGTCGAATAAAATGCGCGTACTTATACATTTTGACCCAGGTTCGTCCAAAGACATATTCGAAGGCACGCGCCTTAGAAAAAACATCAAAGGTTCTTTGGAGTTAAATGAGATAACGTGGGTTGATTCGATTTATGCAAGGCCAGATATTTGCCATCTCATTTCTCCAATCGATGAATCATTAGCCAAAGCCGCCAAAGACGAAGGCGTTCCTCTCGTTATTAGCGCCATGTATACAGAAGATGACCCATCAGCCTCTTTCTTGACTAAAGATATCGGCGGAGAATTGACCTTAACGCAAAAAGCGAGGAAAGCCCTTGAGATAGTCGATGCAATTTTGGTTCCAACAGAAGCCGATAAGAAGTATCTAAAGCAATTTTATCCAGATAAAAGAATGGAAGTTGTGTCGCCAGGTGTGAACCGCATGCGATTCGACGCTTTGGATGCTTTGGCAGAAAAAGCGTTCCAACGTTACGAAAGATTTTCTATGAACGAAAAATATTTCTTGATTGTTGGCAATTATGAAGACAAGGAAAATATAGCGAAGTTAAAAAAGCTCGCAGCTGCAATTCCTGAATGCCGTTTCTTCTTTTTAGGAGGAAAATATGGCAACAACTTCTTGTCTTTGCGAAGGATAAATAAGCAAAATCAAAAAAACCTCACGTTTTTGCCGATAATCCCCGATGACATATATTGTTCTGCCATCAAAGAAGCGGCAGGAATGTTAATATTTGAGGGATCTATTGAGAATAAAATGGTTCTGCTTGAGGCTTTTGCAGCTAAAACACCGGTCTTTTACGTTGGAAATCCAGAAAAATCCATTTTGTTAGATGAATTTAAATCTTCAATTACTTGTTTGAAAACGACGGAAGAAGTTATCAATTTCCTTCCTTCATTTACGCAAAGTAACTTAGAAGGGACTATAATGTCGGCGTACCAAGTTGCAAAGGAAAATAATTTAGGCGAACTTGGAATCACTTTGAAAAATATATACGAAACATTAATCAACAAGGAGAGTTTAAATGATTGATCCAAAATTAATTGAAGCAAAGCCAGAATATGTTAAAGAGGCTTTAGCGAAAAAGCTTTGGGATTTTGATCCGGCTCCGTTACTCGCTCTTTTTCAAAAGAGAAGAGAATTAACCAGAGAAGTCGAAGAAAACAAAGCTCAGCAAAATCGTTTGTCCAAATCTGTTCCTCAAGTCAAAAAAGACGGTGGAGATATTCAAACTATATTTAAGGAAGTCAAAGAATTGGCCGCCAAAAACAAAGAGCACGAAGACGAACTAAAGAAAGTTGAAGAAGAAATTCAATCTCAAATCGAAGTCCTTCCTAATCTTCCTGATCCTGATTTGGCTGGTGGAGGAAAAGAAAACAACACTCCTATATATTCCTGGGGCAAAAAACCAACATTCGATGGTTTTACCCCAAAAGATCATGTCGAACTCGCAGAATCTCTTGGCCTGATTGATTATAAG
>CAVGNL010000135.1:10231-12277 GCA_963630455.1 Prevotella sp. CAG:755 | reverse complement strand
CAGCGAAGATCTCTGGCAGTGGAACTTGGATTTATACCGGTCTTGGAGCTCAACTCGAATGGGCTTTGCTTAATTATTTCGTGTCAACCCATCTTTCTGATGGCTATACGATGATACTTCCTCCGCATTTACTGAATGAAGCTTCTGGTTTTACTGCTGGTCAGTTCCCAAAATTTAAGAACGATGTTTTCTGGCTTGATGGTTCCGATCCAAAGAAATTCATTCTTCCAACAGCTGAAACAGCCTTGGTTAACATCCATCGCGATGAAACTCTTTCAATTGATGATCTTCCTAAAAAATATTTCGCTTACACGCCTTGCTATAGACGTGAAGCTGGCTCTTATAGAACCGAAGAAAGAGGCATGATTCGTGGCTATCAATTCGATAAGGTCGAAATGGTTCAATACACGACAGACGATGGCTCCGATGCCGCTTTCGATGAGTTAGTCAAGAAAGCACAACATCTTCTTGAAGGCTTAGGACTTTGCTATCAATTAGATAAGCTTGCCGCTGGAGATTGTTCGCATTCGATGGCAAGAACATATGATATCGAAGTTTGGATTCCTTCAATGGGTATTTTTAAAGAAGTTTCTTCTGTTTCAAACGCTAGAGATTATCAAGCGCGTCGCGGGATGATTCGTTATAAAGACAAAGATGGCAAAATGCATTTCTGCCACACGTTGAATGGTTCTGGTTTGGCGACCTCTCGCGTTTTCCCTGCTTTATTAGAACAAAACCAACAAGCTGATGGATCGGTTATAATCCCCGAAGTCTTACGCCCGTTTATGGGTGGCTTGTCTGTTTTAAAACCAATTAAAAAATAAAATAAACAGAATCTATATTAAAAAATATGGTCATCACAAAAATGGTGACCATATTTTATATGAGCACTAGCAACATATAAAAAACGCCCCTGTTAGAATTAACTGAGGCGATAAACATTATCTAAAATGTTGATTTGACGCTTGAAAACGAGGTTGATCAGTGCTTTTAGCAAGCCAAAACCGAATGCTGTTATTTCGGCTGAAAATTCACTTCGTTTGTATCTTGTTTAAGCGTTGCGCCAGTGATAATGGATAATATTCCGGTCACACTTGCACCAAAAAGGATTGATAAAACACCGAATGCAATCCAAGTTCCTTTGCTATCAACATTGTTTGGATTCGATGCTTTCTTTAATAAGACAATGTCAAAAACAAGCCCAGGAACAAACATTATTGCGGTAATTAAGCAAACGGTCCCCGTAGCGGAGAAGCTCGCTCTAATCGCATCAGCTGTCATTTGTGGGTCTGTTGATTCCTTTGCCACTGCTTCAGCGTTTGCTGCAACAGCGAAACAGACAAAGCACGCTGTTATAAAACCAAGAATAGCTATGATCAACAACGGAATATAGACGATTGCCGAAATTCTTACTGCTTTTTTCATAAAGATGATAAATCCTCCTTTCGATGGGGATTATATCATTCTCTATAAATGAAATGAATATTGTTATTGTTGTAAGACACGTTTGCCAGAGCTCCGTTTTTGATTGGCAAAGAAGGAGAGTAATGCCCCAAATCGATATCGAATAGGATTGGTGCGTTTAAATCAGAGAGTAGACCTGTTACCGCATCGAATCTGTTTAGTGAGAATGGGGCATCACCCCAACATAGTGGTCTTCCGATGAGAAACGCTTTTGCGTTTGTAAACCAACCAGCTTCTTTAAGCTCGAACAAAGCCCTTCTTATTGACAATGTTGAAAGATCGCACGCTTCGAGATACCAGATGATTCCCTCTTGATGTCTATTAACGAATTCTTTGGTTTTATCGAAACGCGTTCCGCATAAATTAATTAGACAATCCAAGCAACCCCCAAGGAGTCTTCCTTCAACATCGTTACTCCATTTATATGGTGTAATTATCTTTTTGCTCATATAACGAAAACGATGCAGGGGGTTGACTTCTTTTTTAATTAGTTGGTCAGGTTTCTTTTTGAAATTTGGCTTGCTCCATTTCTCATATCCATAGAACTCTTTTTTGCCTTCAAGCATTTTTAATGCGTCCAAT
>CAVGNL010000135.1:0-10221 GCA_963630455.1 Prevotella sp. CAG:755 | reverse complement strand
GTTGTTAATGTATACGTAAGATTTGTATTATCCGAAAATCCCATAAACCATTTTGGATTGAGCTTTGATATTTTCTCAAAGTTTATGAAGGGCAAGATCTCATTCATTAATTCTCCCCCGCCAACAGAGAGTATCAATGATGTGTCTGATTCATAAGCATCCATGAATTCTTTTGCTCTCTTTTCTGCTGATGAGGAAGCAACAACCCCATCAGATAAATGAACGCATTCGCCTTCTGAAATAAGAAAACCCTGTCTTTTTAAATTATTTTTTGCAGCCTCGTATCTACTTATATAAGGTTCTGTTGTGACGCCAAATGAAGGGGCAATCATGGTGATTTTTGAATTTTTTGAAATAAATGCTGGCTGTTTCATATTGTTTATTTTAGCAAAAACAAACCTAAATCAGTCATAAATCATAATTAGAGATGATGAAAGACTTTATTAATTGCTATAATATAGGAGCCATCGTGAGGAACGCTTTATGAACCTGGTCAGGATCGGAAGATAGCAGCCATAAGTAAAGATTCTTGTGCGGTGGTTTTATTTTTATTTATGAACGATGAAGATTACATGCAAATAGCTTACGAAGAAGCGCTTCTAGCTTTCAAAGAAGGGGAGATTCCTGTTGGAGCGATCGTTGTTAAGGATGGGCGGATAATCGGGAAAGGGCACAACCACCGTGAAAGGAATTTGGATATATCTTCTCATGCCGAAATCGAAGCGATAAAAGAGGCTGCAAAAACGATTGGCGATTGGCGGTTGTCCGGAACCACAATGTACGTCACGCTTGAGCCTTGTCTCATGTGCGCCGGGGCCATTCTTCAATCTAGAATCTCGAAATTGATTTTTTCTTCTAAAGATAAAAAAGATGGAGCAATCGTCTCGAATTATTATGTTTTCGAAGAGCCATCAATCCATGAGAGGCCTCTCGTTTATTATGGTTTATTTTCCGACAAGGCCGATAAGCTGCTTAAAGATTTTTTTGCAAAAAAAAGAAATTCCAATCAGTCTTCTTCCTAACTCTTTATTCGATTACTTCTATCGTTTTTATACTATGTACAAAAAAATTCATAAACATTCGATTTTATGGGACTTTTTATGTTAGAATAATTCAGCATTGGCAAGCGTATGTTAGATTTAATCCACATCCATAAAAATTATTATGTCGATAAGAAACCATTTGAGGCCTTAAAAGATATTAACGTTTCATTCGCCAAAACCGGTTTCGTTTCGATTTTAGGACCATCAGGATGTGGGAAAACAACAACCTTGAATATCATCGGCGGTCTAGACCATTATACGAGTGGAGATTTGCTAATTAACGGGAAATCAACGAAGGATTTCAAGGATTCCGATTGGGATTCATACAGAAACGAGCAAGTCGGTTTTGTTTTTCAAAACTATAATCTGATTTCCCATTCAAGCATTTTAACAAATGTTGAGACGGCGCTGTTACTTAATGGCGTTAAACGAGCCGAAAGAAAAGAAAGAGCTTTAAAAGCGTTGGAAATGGTTGGATTGAGCGGAGCTGAAAAAAAGAAGCCTAACCAACTTTCTGGCGGACAAATGCAACGTGTCGCCATAGCAAGGGCCATCATAAATAATCCAAAAATAATTCTTGCCGATGAGCCAACAGGCGCCCTTGATTCAAAAACATCCATCCAGATAATGGAAATCCTCAAAAACATGAGCAAAACATGTTTAGTGATAATGGTCACGCATAACGCCGAATTGGCAAAAATCTATTCTGACCGAATCATCGAAATGAAAGACGGCCAAATAGTTAAAGATAGCGCGCCAATGAAGACAGAAGAAAAAATCGCAAATGCGCCAACTTTGGAAAAAAAGAAAACATCAATGAGCATTTGGACGACCTTTAGAAGCTCGTTTCGAAGCATTTGCACAAAGAAAACGCGAACGATTTTAACGTCCGTCGCCTCATCTATCGGCATTATCGGCGTTGCACTTGTTTTGTCTATCACAAATGGTTTTTCGCTCTATGTTGGAAGTTTAGAAGCTTCAGTTGCTTCTGGAATCCCGATTACGATAAACAAGGTTACTTATAATTATACTTCAAATGATAAAAATGATGGTTATGTGCAATATCCGAGCGACGAAAAGGTTTTTGTTTACGATACTTCTTCAACTAAAACCATCTCTCATACGAATTACTACACGAATGAATATGTGACTAAAGTACTCAATCCCCTTGTATCTGATGGCCTTGCCCAATCTATCGTCACGAATAGGCAAGGGCTTTCTTTCAATATCTTTAAGGAAGTAACATCTCCAAGCGGGAATGTATCATATTTAAAAATAAACCAATATAAATCCGCCTCTGCCTCTGGCTCGATTCTTGACACTGCTATTTCCTTGCCGACAACAATCTTCCATGAGCTTTATGGGCAAGAAGAAGGCTTGGGAAAATCATACGACACAATTTATGGAAGATTCCCCGAATCATCAGACGAACTTGTTTTGATTACAGATCGATATAATCGCGTAACGAAAAACACGCTTAAAAATCTAGGGCTCATTTCAAGCGACGACAATGAAACGTCAAGTATTTCTTTTTCGGATATTGTTGGTAGCACTTATAAAGCGTATTTCCCTTCCAAACTCTATAAGGAAGGTGGGGATGATTACAAACTTAAAGTAAACGCATATAAGAACATTAAGCCTCATTATGATGCAACAAGTGGAAAAATTACATACACTGGCGATGTCGATGATGATAAATACGTTAATCGATATATTGAAATCGACGAAACGCAAGAGGGATACAAGGCCTTATATGAAAATGATACTAAGTATGAACCTAAATTGCTTAAAATCGTTGGGGTGTTGCGTCCAGCGAAAACCTCTTATATCAATTTGATGCCTGCATCAATTGGCTATTTGAGCTCCTTAAAGGATGAATTCGTAAAAGATGCTGAGGAAAATTGTAAAGGCATGCAAGAGGTTGCTAAAAACGCCTGGTATTTTACAACGGCTGAAAACAGCGAGGGGAAAGATGGTTTAGGAAGACTTGCTGATGCGATGAATGATGTTCTTTCTGCTTTGCAAAAAGGCGAGGAATCAATCAGCACAACCCTTGCGAACGCAATAGCCTCAGCCATTAATTACGAGTATTTCGACACTCAAGAACGATATATTTTGTCTGGTAAAAGAATGGTGCCGTACTATAGTGGGTATTTTTCGGCTTCAAAACTAATCGGCGCTGATTATCGAGAGGATTTGGTTGGCAAATTCGTTGATGAATTATCTTCTTCTAAAGGTGAAGAGAGAGAAGATTTGCTTAATAAGCTTCTCGTTAGATTGACCCAATCTTCTTTTTATGCCATGGATTATGAGGCTGAAGATTTCGATATCCGTGATGATGAAGTTAATCTGGATTTCAACATCCTTGATTTATCCGCTTATTTTCAATCTTATTCGCTTATTACTTCCATTTTGATTTTTCCGTCGTCATTGGGTAATAAAGACGCTTTAAAAGAAAGACTTGATGCATGGAATTCAAGTGTTCCGGAATCCCAAAACGTTTACTATACGGACATCATGTCTTCTTATACTTCAACTCTAGCAATGCTTATATCATTGATTTCCGTCGTTTTTGTGATTTTCGCCTCTATTTCCCTTTTGGTTTCATCTATTATGACCGCTATAATAACCTATGTGTCTGTCGTGGAAAGAACAAAGGAAATAGGTATCATACGCGCTTGCGGTGCTCGAAAACGTGATGTTGGTCATCTTTTTGAAGCTGAATGCGTTATGATTGGTGCTTGTGCTGGATTGCTTGGTGTTGGTTTAACATTGTTGATAAATATACCAATTTCAAAAATAATCGATCATTTGTATCCTGGCAACGGACTTGAAAATATAGCCGTTTTAAACCCATGGCATGCCTTGATGCTATTTTTATTGTCGATTCTCTTAGCTTTTATATCTGGATTTGTTCCGGCTAGGATTGGCGCTAAAAAAGACCCTGTTGAAGCTTTAAGGAGTGAATGATGATTACGCATAGAGAAGAGCTGATCGAAAAAATAAGAAGCGCTGCACCAATAAATGTCGATCCAAAAAACGGATTAAGCACGGAACAAGTTGAAAATCAAAAGAAAGAAGGCTTTGATAACAAAACAAAGAAAAGCGTTACAAAAACCTATTGGCGTATTTTTTGCGACAATGTCTTTACGTTTTTTAACATTGTTTATTTCGTAATTATCGTTTTGATGGTTGTTGCCGGAATGGATGTGACGAATTATTTCTTTTGCCTACCCGTTCTTTGCAACATGCTTATCGGCCTTTTTACCGATATACATACTAGGCACCTAGTCGACAAACTTCGCCTTATAACTGATCCGAAGGCTCTCGTCGTCCGTGATGGCGAAGAGAAATCTATCCCAGTAAATCAAGTTGTCTTAAATGACATTATGATTGTTTCCGCTGGCGAGCAGATTTGCGCAGACTCTATAGTTGTATCAGGAAGGGTTGAAATGGACGAATCCTTGCTTACTGGAGAGTCGATCAACGTATCAAAAGGAGTTGGTGATACCATTTTGAGCGCGACGTATGTTAAATCGGGGAAGGCGTATGTTAAAGTATGTGCCGTTGGAAGCGCAAACTATGCCGAAAGCGTTCAAACAAGCGCGAAACAATTTAAGCGTCCAAACAGCGAATTAAAATCATCTTGCCTTCATATATTCTTAACCACAGGCATTGTTTCTCTTGCTATTGGCATATTAATGACGATTTCTTGGCTGATTCATTCTCTTGCTGGCAATGAGTTAAATTACGATTCCTACAAATCTTTTATACCATCTCTATCTGGTTCAATGATTGCAATGATTCCGGCGGGACTATATCTTTTGGTGTCCTTGGCCTTAGCGGTATCCGTGGGAAGGCTTGCTAGAAAGAAAATGAACGTTCAAGAACTCTATTGCGTGGAAATGTTGGCGAAGGTTGATGTTATTTGTTTCGATAAAACAGGAACTATAACCGATGGCGAATTGAGTTTAGTCGATTTCGACGTTCTTTATTTTGCTAGAAAAGATCTTGAAAAATATATCTATTCAATTCTTAAGGAGACGGGCGATTTCAATGCAACGGCGAAATGCCTGCTTTCTTCTTTTGAAAAAAGCGACTTTAAACCAATTAAGGTGTTACCTTTTAATTCGGATAAGAAGTACGCTTACGGCTACTTTGATGGCATTGGTTCGTTTATTTACGGCGCACCAGAATTCATAAGCGGTTACGTTTCTGATGAACAAAAGAAAAAAACGGAAGAATTCGTTAATAAGGGGTTTAGAGTACTGGGAGTTTATTTTTCAAAAGAAAATATTCTCAATGAAAGTTTACCAAGCGATTTAAAGATGGTTGGTATCATTACGCTTGGAGATCGCGTTAAGTCGGATGCAAGAAGCAACATCGAATGGTTTGTCGGAAACGGCGTTGATGTAAAAATAATTTCCGGCGATAATGCGGCAACCGTTTCCTATATCGCTCACAAAGCTGGTGTTCCTAATGCTGATAAATATATCTCAATGGAAAGCGTGTCTGATGAAGAAATTCAAGAAATCGCTGGCAAATATGCCGTATTCGGTCGTGTAAAGCCTGAACAAAAAGCTAAAATTATCGCCGCTTTGCAAGATGAAGGGCATAAGGTTGCCATGACCGGGGATGGCGTCAATGACATTCTTGCGTTAAAGAAGGCCGATTGCTCGATTGCCATGGGTAACGGTTCTTCAGCTGCGAGAAATGTCGCTCATATCGTTTCTGTCGACAATGATTTCTCAAAATTGCCTGATGTTGTTTCAGAAGGACGCAGGGCGATCAACAATTTACAAAGAAGCGCTTCTCTTTTTCTTGCGAAAACAATTTTTGCCATCACCCTTAGCTTCATTTTCTTAATTTCTCAGAGTTTCGGAAAAATATCCTATCCTTTCTCTCCTAAGAACCTTTATGTATGGGAAATCATCACGATAGGCGGCGGAGGCTTCTTTTTGGCTTTGCAAAAGACAAACGATCGAATCAAAGATAGTTTCATGCATAATGTTTTAAGGCGTGCCATACCTAGTGGCGTCGTTCAGATTCTTGCTGTTATTATCGTTTATAGCATCGCTATGTTTGCCCCTGACTACATGTCTCTTGAACAAGCTAAGATGATATCCGTTCTTTGTTTCACGGTACTCAGTTATTGTGTTTTAGCAAGGGTCTCTTGGAAATTTGATTTATATCGCGGATCTATTTTTGGTTTTCTTAGCGTTTCCGGAATCGTTTTCTTCTTGATTGATTATTTCTGTGGGGTGAATGTTGTTAGGATGCTCTCGCGAAAGGAATTGCCTCTTGAAGAGTCAACCGGAATATTCGGACTAAATTACAATTGTTTAGATATGAGTCATTGGATTCTACTAGTTTCAATCACAATCGGTTTAATCGCTTTTTATGCATTGCTTACTTGCCTTGATGTGTATATTTTTCAAAAGAAGGAGAAAAAATCATGAAGATTAATTCAGAAGTAAAAAAAGCCTTGGAAGAAGGAAGAGCGGTTGTTGCTCTAGAAAGCACGATAATTTCTCATGGAATGCCATACCCAAGAAATGTTGAGACGGCATTAAGAGTCGAAAAAGTAATCCGCGATAATGGTGCTATACCAGCAACGATGGGCATCATCGATGGAGAACCGATCATCGGCATGAGCCCCGAAATGATTGAAGAATTCGGTAAAAAGAAAGGTATAGCAAAGGTTTCAAAACGTGATTTTCCTGTTGTGGTCGCCAATAAAGGGTGGGGAGCCACGACAGTTAGTGGAACGATCCTTATGGCCAAGGCGGCTGGAATAGAAGTTTTTGTCACCGGCGGTATTGGCGGAGTTCATCGTGGAGCAGAAAATACGATGGATGTTTCAAGAGACCTATATGAAATCGGTGAAAACCCCGTGACCGTTGTTTGTGCTGGTTGCAAGGCAATTCTCGATATCGATAAGACGCTTGAAGTTTTAGAGACACAAGGCGTTACCGTAATGTCTTATAAAGAAAAAGGCTTTGCTAATTTTTATTGCCGCAACTCTGGAAAAAGTGTTGATGTAGTTTTTAACACTCCTTTTGATGCGGCAAATATCATTCACGCAAAACGCGAGCTTGGATTGTCTGGCGGTTTATTGATTGCTAACCCCGTTCCTGAAGAATATGCTCTTTCGCATGAATATATTGATAAGATAATCGATGATGCAATCAAAGAATGCGACCAATTAGGTATAAAAGGCAAGGATATAACCCCATTCCTTTTAGCGAAAATAGCTGAAGTTAGCGGCGGCAAGAGCCTTGATACAAATATAGCTCTTGTTTTGAATAACGCTGAATTAGGGGCGAAAATCGCTGTCGAATACGCAGCGATAAAAGCCGCAGGAGGAAAATGATGACAACAGAGCAAAAATTCAAACTAGCTCTCAAAGAAATGATGCTTACAAAGCAACTTAGCGATATCAATGTCACAACCATTTGCGAGAAGTTGCATGTTCATAGGCAAACGTTTTATTACCATTATCAAGACATATATGATTTATTGGCGTCTATTTTCTTGAATGAGGATGTACCAGGCCTAATTAATTGCAATGAAATCGGCGAGATTTTGGAATGTCTTTTAGCCTATGCGATAAGAAATTTCGATTTTCTCCACTCAACCTATCTTTCGGCTGGATCTGATTTGGTTAGCGATTTCTTTTACAACAAAATCATCACAAGAATGATTAATTTATACGTTCCGCACAGCGGCTTGGGGGTCACAAAGGCCAGCTATCGAAACGTAGCTAGGAGATTTGCCACGAATGTCTCCCAAGAGTTTGGCTATGCCTTCAAAAACCAAGATGCTACGCCAGCAAAAGTAGAAAAAGCGCTTAAGAAATACATTCAATCGGCCACGATTGTCTTATATCCAGCCCTTCTTTCTCTTTCGAAAGAGGAAAAAAGGAGATAGAAAAGACTATTTCATCCTTTCTAATAAAGAATATAATTGAGTACGTTCTTTTTAAGGATTAATATAGCCTCTTGTTAATTACTAAAGCAATGAAACACGTGTGATGGTCATTGCCAGCACAAATCCATAGGAGGATTGATATTATGAAGAAAAACGAAGCGATGGGATGGGTTGTATACATCCTTATGTTAGGAATCGCCGCCGCTGTGGGGTTTGCTCTATTACGCCCAGCGTTAAGTGGTGCGACCTTGCCTATGCACAGTATTTTATTTGTTATAATTGCTGTTGTGGCTGGAATTCTGTTAGCAGCTAACTTGCTTGAAGTCGGGCATATCATAGGAGCTAAGGTAGGCGGATATAAGATTAGCAAAGTCAATATTTTGGGCATGCAATTTAAAAGAGATGAGAAAGGTAAATTCCGTTTCAGCTTTTCCTTTTCTTTCGATGGCTTGACTGGTGAAACTTCCATCACCCCAAAAAATATAGAAAAGGCAAATCCGAGACATTATATTTATTCACCATTACTGTTCCTTCTTTTGGAAGTTGCCTTATGCGTCACGTTTATGATTCTTGGCCTTGTCTTTGAGGCAAATCAGCCAATTTGGAAATCGTCATATATTTTTGCGTTGGTGGTTTTGACGGTTGTCATTCTCGTCAATCTGTATAATATTTTCCCTGCTGCGCTTGATAGCAAGAATGATGGTTATTTAATGACTATTTTAAATAACAAAGTAAACGTTAACGCTTATAACAATCTTTTGTTGGCTCAAGAGAAAATGTCTATGGGTGAAAAATTGCCTGAAACTCCTGTTTATACAGATGTTACAGATTTCACGAATTCTTTGAACCAAATTGCTATATACAAAGCTCTTGAAGAAAAGAATTTTGATAAGGCGTTAGAGGTTAACGAGCACACGATTTCTTGCAAAGACAAAGTTTCTCTTAAGGTTTATAACAATGCCGTCGCTCAGAAGATTTCTTTGCATTTATTAGCCTATGATTTTGAAACTTCGAAAAACGAATATGTTGATCTTTCGTTAGAGGTTAAAAAATTCATTGCCAGTCTTTCTACCGCTCCAGCTGTAAGAGCTTATTTGCTGATTTCTGGTTTAATCGACGAAAGCGAGGCTGAAACAAAAACTGCTCTCTCAAACGTTGATAAAGCCATAAAGGATTCTGGTGAAGAAAAGAAAAACATCGAAATCGAATTGCTTAAGGACTCTCTTGCCAAGGTAATCGAAAAACATCCTGAATGGGATTTTAGTGATTATTCGTTTGCTGATTCAGTGAAGAAAAAAGAAGATAAATAGAATTCTTCAATAGATTTATTAAAACTTAGCCACATCACAGAATGTGGCTTTTTAAAACTTTTGTGTGGTTTATATATTCGTTTTGTTTTGCTAAAGGAATGGACAGTATAAACCCCTCTTCTTAGACGCGTTATAAGCGTAGAAATAAGCAACCGGTAGGGGTTTAGAATGGTTTTTAGGCCTCTAAAGAAGTCTTTTAATGTTATTTGTTTAGTGATGCATAGTTATTTATTTCGTCAATTTATAGATGGTTTTTTCTTTGCTTTTTCTAAAGAGCTTTAGTAAAAACGATTAGGTTAAGTGCAAGGATAAAATGACTTAGAGAAAACAATTAATATTATGTTCAATATATAAGTTTAAAAACTTGGCTGAAATTAATGTTTCCAAAGGGATCTATAAAGGTCGCTAGAAAGCAATTTTGAGGCTGTCTTCGTTGGGAAATACTGGGCCATATTCATAACGTCTGAAGCAGAGAGGTGTTCCTTCCTGCAATAATTAGCAAGTATCGAATAATTCTTTTTTATTTCAGAAAGAGGAGTCATTGCAATATATGACAAGAATGCGTTTGTTGTAACGTTATATTTATCAATTTTGTAATAAGGCTTTCTAAGGGTAAATCTTTTCTCAAACATGTAGACGTTTTTCTTTCCTGATGTTGCCCGATTTGTCATTATTTCAATATGATCATCAATAGAGATTTTCTTTCCTTTTAATGCGTTAATGAAATTGTCCCCTGTATAGAAACCATAAACGTCAGAGTCCTTAGAAATGTACCTAAGTTCAATGGCTCTTAAAGCGCTTGGTTCTTCCCTTCCGGGGATGTAATAAACACCATATGAATAACGATTGATGTCTTTTGCTTTCGTTAATCTTAGAAGCTCTTCTTTGATTGCGGCGTCAGTCATGTTTTTATCATGGATATCAGCTAGGAAGAAGAG
>CAVGNL010000134.1:0-16105 GCA_963630455.1 Prevotella sp. CAG:755 | reverse complement strand
CAAATATGGCGAACATGAAGAAACTAGACGACGAGGCGAGGATGAGGATCCAGGCCTGCCTCGCCAAAGGCTACAAGCCAAGCATCATCTCAAAGGAAATAAGGTTTTCCGCATCCACGGTGTACCGGGAGCTTGAGAGGGTGTCGGTAGTGAAGAACTCCGGCGCGCCCAAATGCCCCGAGCTGCGGAAGTCGAAGGCAGCCGATATTCATTCTTACTTTGGGCGTGCCTACTTTCGTGTTGCTACTGCAATGTCCCTTGAAAAAATCTCTAAATTAAATAAAAACTCACTTGGAAAAGTCTATTATAAAATCAAAGGAAAAGCGATGATATGTTTAAAAGAAAAATTGAACAAGACTTGATTGAATGGAAAGAATCATTAAAGCTTAAAAAGAAAGCCTTCATTTTAAAAGGAATGCGCCAAATTGGGAAAACTACGATTATTAAAGAATTTGCCAAAAAAATTATAAGAATGTCGTTTACATCAATTTTAAAGTAGACCTATCATCAAAGGCAGCGTTTGATGGCGATTTGGAGCCAAACAAAATAATAAGCATCTTAAATTTATTAAAACCAGAATTAAAATTCATACCTTTTGAAACAGTCATAGTCTTTGATGAAATACAAGAATGTTCGGGAGCCAGGGCTTCCATTAAACCATTTATGGAAGAAGGGAAATATGACATTATCGCTTCAGGATCCTTGCTTGGAATCAAAGGATATAACAAAAAGTATAAAGGCGGAGTCTCGGTGGGCTTTGAGCACACTGTTTATATGAAATCGATGGATTTCGAAGAATATTTATGGGCAAAGGGAATTAATGAAACAGCTTTAAATGCATTATATGATTGTTTTTATAATAAAAAACCAATAAGCAACGTGATTCATAACAAAATGCTCGAATATTTTAAAGAATACATTTGTATCGGTGGTATGCCGGCAGTTGTTGATATGTTCCTGAAGACAAATAGTTTTGAAAAAGCCAGAAAGGAACAAAGGGACATACTTGAATCTTTTAAGGATGATTTCGCAAAGCGTTTGAATGAGGATGAAGAAGAGGTTGTCGATTCTACTCTTTTAGCTAGAATCAACAAAGTCTATAATTCCATCCCCAGCCAACTTGCAAAAGAAAATAAAAAGTTTGTCTATTCAAAATTAGAAAAAAAGGCAACCAGTGAAAAAATATGACCCTGCTATAGAATGGCTCCATGATTATGGCCTTGTAGAATACTGTTATAATCTAAGTATGTTAGATGATCCTTTGGAAGGCAATAAGATAGATAATATTTTTAAATTGTATATTACTGATACTGGTCTTTTTGTTTCCATGCTTGATGAGGATACGATGAAAAATATTATTCTAGGAGATATAGGAATATATAAAGGTGCGATATATGAAAATATTATCGCGGATGCATTCATAAAGAATAGCGTTCCTCTTTATTATTTCTCTAGATCATCAGGACTTGAGATTGATTTTATAATGAAATATGAAAAAGAGATCACGTTGATAGAAGTTAAGGCTACGAACGGCAATACCAAGAGTGCTAAAACCGTGTTAAATGATAAAATCAAATATCCTGAGGCAAATCATATGATTAAATTATGTCAAAATAATATAAGTCATACCGAGAACACCTTTACTATTCCTTATTATTTAGCATATTTGATTAGATGAATGCTGTAAGTAAAAATGCCGATTCCAATCGCTTTCCTTGAAATGGTTTAAAAGCTGAATAGTCACTAAGAATACCAATGATGCACGGATAATGGAAAGGAGAGCACTCGAAGCCAAGAAAGCTTTTTATGATCTTTTTGGTTTTTTGAGTCGAGATTTCTTGAAAAAATGCTCTTCTGTTTTAGGAACGTTTGAAATAAAGACGAATTCTAGAAATTAAAATTTCTATTTGGGAAAAATGTGTGTACACACAGAAATGCCGATTAGATGGTCTTTGTTTCCAGATAATTGATGCGTCGGATAGTTGCTGATTAATATTTGAATAAATTAAAAGATACCTAAGCTGTTACAGTTAAGTATCATGCATGATTTATAATTTTTCTAAATTTTTCCAAGTTGAGTTAAAACCCATCTTTGTTTTGATGGTTTCACTCTGTGGTTTTTTTATTTTTGAATTTAAATTATTAAATTCTAAATCTATTTCATTTATAAATTTTCTTATACCATCTTTAGATAAGAATTGAGCGAAGATGATTGCTATTGAGAACAAATCTTTTACACCATAGGATGGATTACCATTTAAAACGGGAATAGATAAAATACTAAAATTTTTAATACTAGTATAAGAAATTGCTATTTTACATTTTAAATCATAAAATCTTTCGTCATGCGCACATTTATTTCTGGCTATTGTCAAATTCTTCAAGTATTTTACTAAGTCCTGTGGTTGGATGTTGAATGTTCTTGAAACGTTATTTTTATCACTCGGCTTCATATATTCATAAAATTTTGAGATGTTTCCTAAGGTTAGTATATTTACTAAAACCCAAAGCGGCACATAACCATAAGTTGATATGTAATGAGTTATTGAATCATTTTTTCCTATTTGATCAGCGAGTGCTGATTGAATTGTGCAAATAGTTTTATACACATCTTTTGTATCTGCTGAACTATCAAAATTATCTAATTTTAAATAGTTGTCACAACCATATTTTTTTGAAAACTCATAAGCTATAACCGACTTGACTTGATGCTCGATTTTTAAGATATATTTTAGATATATCAATCTCAAGGCTCTGTCAAATTCAAAAGTAGCATATAGGTCATCAAGTGAAGTCCCGTCTAAATAGATTTCAGGAGAGAGCGTTGAGAGAAACAAATTCTTATATCCATTCACAACATCATAGTAATTTTCCTTCTTTAAAATTTCAGCCGCATTATTTGTGGCAGAAGAATTTTCTGATATATTTAAGCCTCTACTACGAAGAATATTCAATTGTTCATCGTAGGACTTGAAATCTTTTGTTGCCATAGTTAAGCTCTTTCTAATAAAAAGCCTTCGGGCCCGTAGGTATCCGAAGGACGATCCATCGTCGTTATTATATGCTAATGTTTCAAAAAGTAAATGTTTGATTTTAAATGAGATACCGTTTGTTAAATGACACACTGATCGCTAAACGATAAACAACGCCGCCAAAAAGGTCAAAAAAGGACAAAGTAATCGCCAATATCAAGCGCAAAGCGCCAGATCGCAGCAAAACATCAGCATTTTTCGTACTTTTCTTTATCAAGTGATAAGTTAATTTACACATACCTTGGAAAAAGAAATAGAATCCTAAATATGGGAAAACTATTGTTAAAGCTTTTCGTCAAAGATTACAAGAACGTTAAAGATTCTTTAGTGCAAAAGAAATATGGGCTTGTTGCTTCGTTTTTCGGATTAATCACCAATTTTCTTTTGTTTCTTTCGAAAATAGTCATCGGCATCATACTAGGACTATTCTCTTTGGTTTCTGACTCTATTAATAACCTTAGTGATTTTGGGAATAACGTTTTAAGCGTTTTTGGAGTCAAAGTTACCTTCAAACCGGCCGATAAGGAACATCCATATGGTCATCAAAGGACTGAATATATCATTTCTTTGATTATTGGCTGCGTGATCATTGCCTTAGGAGCGGTGATGGCTTATCAAGGAATAATGGATTTAATCGCTTTTATCAAATCGATGATTGATAACGGAAAACCGTTGACTAGAGAATTTTCCTACACAATGTATGTTACCTCTCTTTGCCTTTTGTCTTTTGCGATTTTAATAAAAGTAACTCAGTCATCGATTTATTTTTCATATGGGAAAAAGATTTCCTCCCAGCAGTTGAAAGCTTTAGGCAAGGATGCGTTAAACGATTGCATCTCTACTTCCTTGGTTATAGTCGGAATCTTGATTTCTTATTTTACTGGCTACGATGTTGATTGTTTTTTCACTCTGTTTGTCGCCACTCTTGTAATGATTTCGGGCATGGGAATCATCAAAGAAGCTGCCAATTCTCTAGTTGGAGAAAAGCCAAGCAAAGAATTAATTGATTCACTCGTCGCTCTTTTATTGAAACACAAAGGAGTCTTAGGCATACATGACCTTGAACTTCATATGTATGGTCAAGTAGTATTCGGCGTCATTCATGTTGAAGTTGATGCAAAAGAAGATGTAATGGTATCTCACGAATTATGCGATTTGCTTGAAAAAGAAGTTTTATCTCTCTTACATATCCATCTTACCGTTCATATGGATCCTGTGCTCGTTGATGATCCAGATACGGAAAAATATAAAAAACTACTTGAAGAATTTATCGCCAAAACAAACAAGAATATCCATTACCACGATTTTCGAATTGTTTCGGGCAAAGAAAATGTGAATCTGATTTTCGATATGATTCTTCCGAATGAGTTGGATAATCCTAATGAATACAAAAAAATAAAAGAAGAGCTACGTCTGTTTATTAACAATCGTTATGGCAAACAAGTTCATATCGTCATTAATTTTGATGATGCTGTAACGGATTTTTTATCAGGGACGAAAGCTGAAGAATAGTTTGAACAAACACAATTCAGAAGGGTTTTGCAATGAAAAATGAATTTTTAAGTCGCAATAAAATCATTCTTGGTTAATTTTCCGAACGTTTGTTTCGCAAAATATAATTATTCCAAGATTCAAATTTCATCACATCCCATGAAGTGTGTATCTCATGTTTTTAAATGCTAAGTACAACAAAGTACAATCAAAAAATCAAAGTACAATGAAGTACAATTTGAAAATAAAAGTACAACAAAGCACAATTTTTTGTTAAAAGGAGCGGCGTTATGGAAAATCCATTTTCAATCTCATTTGGTAGAACTAATGAAAAATTGATTCAGCGTGATACAGAAATACAATCGATATTTGATGATTTTAATTCCGAATCAACAAGAAACACGGTGTATGTAATTACTGGGCCAAGAGGATGTGGCAAAACAGTTACATTAAGCCGTGTTCTTGATGTTTATCGAAATAAAGATAATTGGGTTGTGGCACGTTTGTCGCAATCAAGCAATATGCTTGAACAAATGGCCAGCCTCCTTTACGAAAACGGTTTAACGAAGTTTAAATTTCTTAAAGTTGAATTTTCCTTTTCGTTCCATGGAGTTATGTTTAGTGTAAAAGGCGAGAATCCAGTTTCTAGCATTCATGTTTATTTAACAAAACTTCTTGAATACTATAAGAAAAAAGGAATCCACGTTTTGGTTGCGATAGATGATGTGGCCAAAAATGATGGGATGATTGAGTTTATTAGGGCTTATCAAGGATTTTTAATCGATCATTATGATGTCCGTCTTTTAATGAGTGGTCTTGCCAAAAATATTTCGAAACTAGAAAACGATCGTTCACTTACATTTTTGTTTAGGGCGCCAAAAATAAAACTCCTGCCATTGTCTTTGGCCTCCATTGCCCTTTCTTACCAAGACACATTTAATATTTCGGAAGAAGAATCGTTACGTTTGGCAAAGCTCACAAAAGGTTACGCAATGGCTTACCAATTATTAGGAGACATATTGTTTAGAACCGGTGAAAAAGAAGCTGGTCAAAGAGTTTTAAAAGAATTCGACATAAAACTAAGTGAGTGGAGTTATGAGACAATTTGGTCGGGATTATCAGAGCAAGAAAAGAAAATTCTTTCACTTATTGCAGAAGGATTTTCCAACAATCAGCAATTAATGAATGAATTGAAAATAAGCAAAGGCAATTTAGCTATCTATAAGAAGAGGCTTTCTGATGAGGGACTAATAAACGTAACAATAAGAGGAACCTCATCGTTGTGCTTACCTAGGTTTGGCCGTTTTATTCAAATAAGAAAAGAATTGGTTGATGATTAATCCTTTGCTAAGACCGCTTCACACTATTTGATATACGGTTTGATTTTTTTGTCATTGATTGGTATATAAAAAAGCAGATGAACTAGTCACCTGCTTCTAGATAATAATTTTTTAAAGAATTAGGCGGTTGCGAATTCGTAATGCTTCAATTCTGTGCCGTTTTTCTTAACGGTGAAGTTTGAAGTTATTAACGAACTGCTCTCATTATATCCTTCGTCATATTCAATTTGGACATTGAGATATATCTCTTTTTCGACTTTCAAGAAATTACCTAATTCTTCCCCGGAAGAATCTTTAGCGACGATATAAATGGCGTTTGTATCCTGCATGTTGCCTTTTGTTGACCATGTAATTTCAGAATTCAACTTGTTTCTTATTAAGATTTGGACATCTGTGAAATTTTCCAACTTTTCATAATAATTCGCGACCAAAACATCTCCATCATAGTAGATATATGAAGATGGAGCTGTGGCTGTAGAGTCTGTATTTACCGACAACTTACCATTACCATCGTCCTCGAGAATCGTAAATTTCTTATTTAAGCCTGTGGTTTCTCCGAAAGCGGTTAGGCTAGCTGTGCAAGAACTTCCAGAAGAAGCGCCATAAAATTCTTTTCCTCCATAGGTGCCAACCCAAGATGAATTCGTATATTTAGCTTCAAGAGTCTCTACGGTGAGGGTTATTTTCCCATAATAATTCGTATATGTCGTAGGACTGAATTTATATAAAGTTCCAGCCGTTACTTGTGTATCATAGGTACCTTTTGTGTAAACATACCCTTCTTTGTCTTCATATCCTTCACGCGTTTCATATTTTGCAATGACGCCGTTGATTTTATAATTGCCATCTTGATGATCTTCTTTGAGGGATACGCTAAGGTATATCGTGCCCATGCCACCACGAACAGCGTTTGCTTCTTCTGTTTTTGTCCCATCGCTTGCTACAACATATGTGCTCCATTTTACATATTCAGGGGCAACAACCTCAACTTCAAACGCTTTTTCTTCAGCTGTGACGCCTATTTCAACGGAGTGAGCTGGCATAATAAAATCGATGGTGTTATATGTATTAGTGACTTCTTTAGCGCTCTCGCCTTCGCCTTGAGTTTTAGTTATAGCATATTGGCTTTCTTCTAATTCGTTGCCATCGACTGTATAAACAATGTTACCAGCGCTTGCGACGTAATTTCTTAAAAGATGGACTTCCGCACCAGCTCTTGCATAGATTGTTGTTCCGGTGTAAATCTTATCATCAACGATATAGCCACCGATAAAATCGCTAACGGTTTTGGCTGCGTATGCTTTTTCAGGTTTAAAGACTTCCATAGAAGCGTCTTTTGGCCCAATTTCAAAATACGCTCCACGTGTTTCAGCCTTGATTGTAACATCGGCTTTTGGCATCGTGAAAGTAAATCCTTCGGATATAGAGCCTTCTAATTCGATGCTAACAACCGCGTCATCTTTTGTGTAGCTGGCCGAAACATTGAATGCTTCGTATCCGGATTCGACGGTGACTTTGAATTCGACTTCGTCATCTGCGTAATATTCTGGCATAATGCCGATTGCATAAGCAAAATCTCCGCCATCAAAACCAACGGAGTAAGTTTTGCTGCAATAGTTATCGTTATAAGTATAGCCACAAACGCATGTATGGGTTGTGTAGCCTTCCTCATCGTCTGTAGGAGCGATCACAGTATCCTCAAACGAATGATCTGCGACGTCCATCCTTTCCCCACATCCGGTGCATAAATGCCAATGTTGCTTTTCGTTGTGTTCCCAAGTTGTTCCGGCTGTGTGGACGTGTGCTTCTGAAGATTCAGAAGATGCTACGCTAGAAGAAGAGGATGCCCCCCCCCGCGTCGCAACTTGCTAATCCTAAAAGTGCGCCAACGCCAAGAACAGATAGGGTGAATAATTTGTTTTTCTTCATAATTCTCCTTTTTGCTCTTTCGAGTTGTAACGAAGAAAAGTAAAGAACAAAACTTAAAAATGTCAATTATTTTTTTGCAATCTTAGTCAGTATCTAACCCGACTGATAACAATTCTCCCTCGAAAGTTGTGAATTCTCCACGAACATAATCTTCTTCGAGATTCACCGTGTATGTTTGTTTTTGATCGCCAGCATAGAGTTCATTTCGATATTTTTGCGATAAATGGGTTATTAAATTGTTTTCAATCGTAAACACGTTTTCGTAAGCTAAGCTTTGATAAATAGCTTTCTCTCCTGTATCTTCATCGATTGTATATATGTTCATGGCGTAATTATATGAAAGCTTGTCGTTTGTTATGACACCTTCTATATTGTCGAAGAAGTACTCTACAACAGTCGTATCTGTTTCGCCGACGTTGTTAAGCATATAGTTAAAATTTTCAATTTCCGTATACGCCTGGCCTAAATGATAAACGCTTTCAAGATTGTCTTCGCTATATTGGGCTGATTTTTGCTCTCTTTCGCCACCATCCCAAACTTTTATTTTGTAAAATCTTTTTGAGTTATCAAACGTTTGTTCTACGAAAGGTATTGCCTCTTCGTCATTGATGGTTTGAGAGCCTTTCGCTTCTTTCAAGAAAGAATTCTCTCTTATGTATCTTGTCGTTTCGTATTCGTTTGTAACATACATTTCCAACCCGCCGATATAGTTGACTAACAGAGTATATGTCGTATTGCTTTTAACGATATTATTGCCTTCAAGTTCTAAAAGCTCATTTCCTAATTCTGAAAGGAGTTCAGCGTCTTCTTGGGCTTCAGATGAACTTTCCGCATTCGAAGAATCAAAGGTTTTTTCGCTACTAGAAGATGGGTCGCTACACGAAACCAATAACGTTATGGAAGACAATATAAGCAAAAATCCTTTTTTCATATTGATGCACCTCATTATTCTATTGCTTCGTTGTAGTTATAGACAAAAATGTCCGTTTCGGAATCATCGGCAAAATGAATGATACGAATCGTATAAGTTTTTGTTGAATCATAGGCGATATAAAATTTGTGATCCTCGACTTCCTCTATTGATTCGATAGGTTCTATGCTTGTGGTCGAAGAGGATGATGAATCAGTGCTTCCTTTTGCTGCGGTATAGAAAGTATATCCAGAAGACATAAGCTCATGGATATAGTCCAATGTTTTTGCTGGAGTTGTATCCGGTGCTTCGATTGCAGCAGATCTTGCTTTGTAAAGAGAGGAGGTGAACAATTGCAGACGATATTTCTCGTTTTCGTAGGTTGGGATATCAAGCGTTGTTCCTAAATAATTCTTGATTAAATCCATAGGGAAATTCTCTCCCTCATAAGCGTATTTTGTATCGCTTAATGGCTCGCTTGAGGCGAAACCGAAATCTTTATACACTCCGTTGTTTATATACCCCCAATCTAGGCCATTATGCTCAGAATCATAAGAAACAATGAAGACAATCGTCCCATATGTGTATTTGTAAGTTCCTTCAAAATTTTCATAACGCCCACTTAACGTTAAAGTTCTTTGACCGATTTCCAATGTATCATCATCTTTTATCTCGAAAATGCTATTCAACTCGAAAACGCCATTGGGAGAAGAGGTGATATACCATGTTCCGATAAATTCAGAAGGCGTTGTTAACGTTATAGTTGATGAACCCATTTCTTGAGACTCAGAATTAGAGGTTTCGTTGCATCCAATCAAGAGGAAGGGGATTATAAATAATAAAATTCTTTTTTTCATACGTGAGCGATTATAGCAACAAAAATAAAAAAAGCACTCTTAATTTTAAATTGTGATACAATGCAAAAGTCGTTTTATTTGATTCTTTACAATTAAAGGAGAAAGATATGAAAAAAGCGAAGTTAACATTAATATTGGCAGCCACAAGTTTGCTTGCCTCGTGCGGAGTGAAAGAAGGGTCCCCTTCCTCAAATGAAGGCAGTTCAAATGCAAGTGGCGATACTAGTTCGGTCTCATCTACGAATTCGGAAAATTCTTCCACTAGCTCCAATAACGATTCTTCATCTTCCTCTTCTTCGAAAGAAGACGGAACGGTTTCCTTTACTGCTATGTATAGTGAAATTGACAAAGTCGAATCTATGGAGATTTCAAATGCCTCAAGCACAACCTTTAAAGATGAATATACGACTTCAGCGCTAAGCCATATCTTAAACGAGACTTACACAAGTTATTCTGACGGTTCTACTTCCTCTATTGGAACCTACACAAAAGCCGAAGACGGAAAAGAAACCAAGACCGATCCATTTAAAAGAATTGCCACTAAAGTCACAGACAAGTATGGTTCCGAAAACGGATCGACCATTACTTCTTATCCTATGTTCGTTCAAGTTACCGATTTCGAGAATGATATTGGAACGTCTTCCGCCTACCAGGATTCAGTTAGTAAAAAATTCATCATTGATTCTGAAAATGACAAAGGCAATTTGAGTGATGATGAATATATACTCGCAAGCAATTTCGGAAAAGAGGCTTCAGCCAAATTAACCGAAAAATTAAAAACGATAATTTCTGAAATTGGTTCAAGCAATTATATTTCTCAATTAGGCAAAGGTGGCATAAAGCCAATAACAAACGCAGATGGCAACGTTGAATATAATGACACTTTCAGATATAGCTACGATGATGAAGGCTATAATACAAACGTTGTCATTCATCTTGATTATGTTCTTGATGCTGAAAAAACGAAATTACTATCTTTTGATTTTTCCAATACTACCACATTGACTAGAGAAGAAGACGGTGACACCTATTTTCAGACGTATGCTCAATCCGGAAGTATCGTCTATGGAGAAAGAGCGACAGCAAAAGACGAAGGTGTTTTAGACCCTAATGATTACTTCCTTGCGACCGTCAATGCTGTTGGCTTAGAAGCGAAAAAAGGATTCAATGTTGAAGACAAAGGCCACGAAGAAGGCATTGATATTTCTAGGGAATACACGAAGATTTATGGATATGCAGCTCTAAGAGAACCAGAAAAATCTTTAAAACAATATCTAACTCCGGTCTCATCATCCGATACGAATGTTGTGAATATCGATGATGATGGAAACTTCTCCATTGTTGGGGCAGGCACAGTAGATTTAACTTTCTCTTACTATCACAAAGGAAGCGATGACGTATATCGCCTCGAAACAATCAAATACGGAAATTTAACCATCAGTGAGATATTAGCCACATCAATCATTTTTGGTTCTTATGGCGATAACAGAGAAAATGGTTTTGTTGCCGGAACAACTTATTCTTGGAGTTATTATGTTTCCCCAAGCAAAGCCTCGCAAGCTGCCACGGCCGTTTCTAGCGATCCTTCAGTTCTTGAGGTAGAGGTTACAAGCAATGGTACTTTATCCTTAAAGGCCTTAAAAGCGGGAACAGCAGATATCACATTAACTTCTGATGCTGAACCTCATGTGCAAAAAACAAAAACATTTACTGTTATTGAAGGCGAAACTGATTATACAAGCTTCCTTACCGGCAACACTTTCTGCTCCGATAGAACTATGTATGGCTACTATATTTATTTGGCATTTAAAACGGATGGAACAGGAACGTGCGTAACCACCTTGCCTTCTGGTTTAGAACCGATAACAACAGCTTTTACTTGGACCTTAAAAGGAACAAAGATTACCTTCCCTGAATATGAGAAAAACGGAAAAATATTAACGGCGGCAAATATTGGCTATGTCAGTAATAAAGAAACAGGAGAAAAATCATTAGGCTTTATAGCCGATGGAGATGGAGATGCGACTCTTGAGTTCTATGTCACTAGCAAAAAAATATCTGACCTTCAAAATTAATCGGTAAGGCATCTGTCTGAGTTCTAGCAAACACGCTAGAACTTTTTTAAAAATGGCTATGAGCGTGTATGGGCAATTCCTTGTCGGTAGAAAAGGATTTGTTTACTCTTATTTTTGCATAAAAAAACACAAAGAAAACGAATATTCCATCCCGCCATCTTCACTAAATTAAACTTTGAATCATCACAAATCGCTAGACAAAGAGAAGTCGCCTTTTTCAATCCAGCCAAGTTTTCTGAATAGGAAATCAACGAGAAATACCAAAACGATAGGAAGAACGATACAAAAACCAATGACTTCAATAATAAGTATCCAATTATATTGATTTGCAGCCAAAACATTCAATGGTCCAACTAGACCCGATGTCCCCATGCCTCCTGCAACAGATAAAGAAGAGATAAAGCCCCTCGCACTGTAAGTTTCAGCGCTTTCGATTGGCATAAGCATTGCTAAAGGTCCAAGAATAGCAGATACGATTATTGTCGGCAACCAAATCAAGGGTTTTCTAACGATGTTCTTGAATTGGAGCATGCTAGTGCCTATGCCAACGGCAACAACCGATCCCCATTTGTTATCGTAGGCTGTCTCGGTAGCGAAACCAACCATTTGAGTAGAGCAACCAATCAGAGCCGCATAAGCCGCTAAAGGAACGTTTCCGATGGAAACGGCAACGCATAGTGCGACCGAGGAAATAGGAGCCGTTAAGGCCATACCAACCAAAACAGAGATGATGATACACATCAAGAAAGGCACAACAGAGAACGTTTTTTCGATCACCCACCCAAGGCCTATTGTGATGTAATGGACGTAATTGGCAAGCAAGAACGAATAGAGCAAAGAAAAAGCCAAACCAACCAAAGGGAGAAGAATAATGTCTACTGGCGTCTTTTTTCGCATGATGTATTTAATGGCAAGAAGACAAAGAACGGCGCTTAGGTAACAAGAAAGGGGATCTCCTATTGAGGACACGTTTCCGTCTTTGAATGAGAAAGCATAGTTTCCTATCATTCCAGCGGCCATTGAAGCCACGACGACAACGCCGCTTTTCTTTAAGGACAAGGCGACTCCTAATCCAATTCCTGCTCCCATTAAGCTCTTAATGACCGTTGTCCAGCTTGATAATGAAGAAAGGAAAGGGATTTGGGCGAAGAGATCAAGAATCGTTCCTATAATCAACGTGCCAAACAAGCCGATAGCCATTCCATTGGTGGTGGTCATCAGTTTGTTTTTAAATTCTTTCCAGAATGTTTTTGCTTTGCTTTCGTTACCGATTTTGTTTTCCATAATGTTTTCCCTACCTATTTAATTTCTATATATACTTGCGATGGTGTTTCTTTTTCAAATAACCCAGCCTTATGAAGATGAGCATCATCAGAGAGATGAATGACGTTAGGAATGACGATGCCGTTCTCATTAGCTTTAAATTCAATCAATGAATATGTTGTATGCCCCATATCGAATCTTAAAGAAAAGAACGAATAAGGGATATCAAGCAAGGAAGAAAGAAAAGCAAGACCGAATCCATGATGTGCGAACAGGGCAACGTGTTCGTTGTTTTTCGCTATTTCTTTATAGCAAGCATGTTCTCGATCATGCATATATCCAAGTTCATTCATAAACGAGTCGACGGCGTTGTCTGTTAGCTCAATTCCTTTTTTCAAGTTGCAATGCTCGTATATTGGAAGATCATAGAAACGATAACCAGCGTTTAGCGTTTCCCTCTCCGTGAATTTCTTTATATATTCTGGGTGCCAAAATAACCAAGTTCTTTCTCTTTCTGAAATTGGGGCTGAGAAATTTTCCCAAGCCAAATCTTCTCTTGCCCAAGGGGCGGGAATAAGAGGGAGATTAAATTCTTTAGCTGTCGGGAGGGCGCTTTCTTGGGCTCTGCCCATTGTCGAGGCGTAAATTTTATCTATGCCGACTTGTTTGAACATCCTTGCAATGGCTTCAGCTTGTTTTCGACCTTTTTCTGTTAAGCAATCTTTTTCGTAATTTGGCTCACCATGACGGACATAATAAAGAAACATACAAATCCTCCGAGAAATAATTTTACTATTATTAACATGGCAATGAGTATTGTGTTTACGTTTCAAACTTATTCATATACGTTCAAGGATGCAACGTAATGTTATTTTCATCATTGCTTGGAATGATATCTCCGCAAGAACGCTCAGCAATGAAATTAAGATGGTCACCGCAACGTTCCAAATTTCCCACGAGGTTAATAAAAACATTTGAGCTTTGAGGCTTGCACTCGCCCCTTTCCAATCGTTTTAAGTGACCGCTTACCATCGAGGTGCGTTTCTCATCAATTCCATCTTCCATCTTTCTTGCCTTCTCAAGCTTTTCCAAGGATTGCTTGTCTATGAGTTTATCGACCTCGGCAAACATATCGTTGATTTGCTTTTGCATTTCTTTTAAGTCAGAAATAACGATATCTGAAAAAACAAGTTCCTCTTCAACTTCGTTGTGAGTGTAACCGGTAATGTTATCCGCCACCTCGGTAAAGCGAACAATATCGGCGATGTCTAATTGCATTCTCGAAATTCTTTTTTGCGATTGCTCGCTTACTCCACTTGCTGATATTCGAACGATAAAAGAAGATAGCTCTTTGGACATGTGCAAAACTTTATTCTCTAATTCATCTATCTCTGTTTTCTTTGCTTCGTTTTTATTTATGAACGCATCCAAGGCTTCATTTAAATCTTTCAAAGCCAGTTTGGCCATGATGTGATAGTAAGAGGTTGCTTGCGTTAAGGCTAATTCAGGGGTCGAAAGAAATCTCGAATCAAGTAAATCTTCTTCTGGATCTTTTCCTTTGTCGGGAATGATTTTTGCTGAAAGAAAAACGAGAAATTTGGTGAAAGGTAAGAACAAAATCGTGGTGATTACATTAAAGGTGGTGTGGAACATTGCTATTTGTGTGGCTGGGGAGGAAGGAAACCATTTGGCAAAAGTCATCTCCATCGCGTTTGGCCAACAAATCAAGACCACAAAGAAAAGCAATGAGCCAAAAACGTTGAACATTAAATGGATGATGGAGGCTCGTTTGCCATTTACCGTCGATCCAATAGCGGAAAGAAGAGCAGTGCTACAAGATCCTATATTCGAGCCAAGAATCAGATAGAGAACCCCGTTTCCATTTCCGCCTATTACAGCTCCAGCCATAGCCAAGGCAAGAACGATGGAGGTAATGGCGCTAGAGGATTGAGCTAATGCCGTAACGACTATCCCTATAAGGAGAAGTAAGAATGGATTTGAAAGGGAAATAAGGGCGTTTTTTAGATTTTCGTTGGATAAAAACAATGACTGCATATTCGCTGTCATGGTTTCTAATCCTAAAAAAAGAAGGCCTAAACCAGCAATCATATCGCCAGCGAAAGCAACCTTAGGACATTTTTTGTTGAAGATCAAACGCATAATGACCCCTATCAAAGTAAGGGAAATAATGATTTCTGTAAGCGGGAAAGAAGAAGAGGATAATCCGCCAAGAGCAACAATTTGAGCGGTGATCGTCGTTCCGATGTTGGCTCCCATAATATAAGTCGCCGCTTGGGCAAGGCTCATGACTCCAGCATTAACAAAGCCAACAACCATGATTGTTGTTGCCCCACTTGATTGCATGATCATCGTGACAAGCGTTCCTATTCCAACTCCTGCGAGTTTGGATTTTGCTGTTTTAGCAAAAAGGCGTTTAAGGCCGCTCGTGGCTAATTTCTCCGTTGAGGATTGAAGCATGTTCATCCCCACAAACAAAGCACCAAGCCCTCCGAGCATAAGTAAAATCGAGATAACTAACGAACTAGAAGTTGTTGTTTCGAAGGATAATAGTTGGTGCATTTACGATTTGTTTACGCTTCTTTTACATTTTAAATTAACCTTCTTTTTTATACTAGGCATGTTTTTAGAAAGCGCTAACATATCTTTTGGCTCTCTAAAGGATTAAACTAATTGCTATGAGTAAAGAAAGAATATTATTGACGCGAATAATCTATACTGCTGTTTTTACGGCTTTGTGCTTTGCTGCGACTTTCATTTCAATTCCTTTTGGGGCCAGCAAAGTTCATTTAGGCAACTTTGTCTGTATCCTTTGCGGTCTTTTGTGTGGCCCTTTTATTGGAGGGCTAGCTGGATCTTTTGGGATGGGGCTCAATGATGTTATCCTTGGCTATGCTTGGACGACATCCTTAAGGACTTTTGTCCTCAAATTCGTGATGGGTTTCCTTTCTGGCCTTTTGTTTCGAATTTGTTTGAAAAAGAAATCAAATGGTTGGGCATTTTTAATTACGTGCATTGCCATTTTAGCTCTTATTTTTGGTTATTCTCTTTATAAATATTTTATTCCCAACTCCGGATATACGATTATCACGGTAATAGGAGTATCGATACTTTTGGGGATTATGATAATCGCAGCGATAGTTTCATTTTGGTTGCCATCATCAAGCAGGCCGTTATTGTTTTCTTTGAC
>CAVGNL010000133.1:0-2311 GCA_963630455.1 Prevotella sp. CAG:755 | reverse complement strand
AGCTTAGACAGTTTTTGAGCTTTTCTTTCTTCGGTTTTCTTGGTTTTTTCTTCGGTTTTTTGCAAAGCTAAAGTTTCTTTCGCTTTCTTCTTTTCTTTGCTCTTGGCTATCTTTTCGTTATGAATTGCCAATTCTTTTTCATAATCTAAGCCTTTTTTCTCGCATTTTGTTTTCAAAGACGCTTTAAACGCTTCTTCGTTTTCTAAGAAATATCTCTCTTCATCCTGAATAGCCTTGACTTCGGGGTCAATCCATACCTCGCCACGGCTTTCTGTTTGCGTTTTTTGATATTCTTTGATTTTCGCTTGCTTTTTAGTGATTGTCTTTTCAACATTAAGGAACATCAAAAGAATGGCCAATATGATACCAGTGATCGTTTCAAGTCCGACAAAGGAGAAAGTGATTACGTTTTTGGTTAATTCGGATTGTTCGACGGCTTTCGTAACTCCGTCAATGATCTCCGGGGCGACGTACCCAGAGGAAGAAAGCAAGACGTTAAAGAAGCTTGTGGCGACTCCTAAGATCGCGACGGCAATAATGTTATACACAGACATCGCCGTCCCATCGCACCTAATGCCGCTCTTCCACTCGAGATGATCAAGTCCATCAGCGAAAAGAGCCATGAAAACATAAGCACATGGAAGGCCACCGATGTTTTTAATGAATTGGCCAATCAAAACGACGACCATGTTATTCGGAACGAGCCAGCATATTCCTGAACCCAAAGCGTAAAGGAGGAAGCCAAATGCCGTAACGTTTCTTTTTCCAAACTTTTTTGCGAGAGGCCAAACGGCAAAAATGCCAATACCCATCGGAATTCCGCCAATGACGGAAACAAGAGTTTGGGTTTTACCATCGTTATACGTTCCTAAAACATAGTTGCAATAATAGACAAGACCGAGATTTTTTAAAGAAGAGGCAAACGTATAGATAAAGAAATAAACGAACATGATAATCATGTATTTGTCAGTTAAAACGATCTTAAGCTGAATTAAGAAAGGCATTTTCTTTTCTTCTTTTGAAGAGGATGCTTCTTCTGTGACTCTTTCTTTTGTGAAATAGTATTCAAGGAGAGTCAAAGGAAGAGCCATTATTGAAATGATGCTCATGATTAAGATCCATCTATTTCTGTCAGCCCCTAAATAAGGCATGATGAGCATCGGAAAGATAAGAGCTACGACGATTCCACTCATCATGATCGTCGCTATCTGATTGAAAACGGATAAACCGCCACGTTGAATCGTGTTTCTCGTCGAGAGAGGACACATGAGATTGTGGCTCATGTTATAAATGGTATAGGCAAACGAATAGAAAAGATTGTAAGAAAGAATTACCCAAATCGCTTGAATGGTTTCGTTGGACGTGGGCACAATAAAAAGCAAAACGCCAGTTATCGCGACTAATGGTGCGGAAAGAAGCAACCAAGGTCTTGCTTTGCCTTGTTTTGTTTTGGTCCTATCGATGATCCAACCCATTAAAACGTTTGTCGCGGCATCAATTAGTTTCGACACCAATGGGAAAATAACCAAAAACATCCCTCCCCATAAAGTTGTCAATTTCAAAACATCCGTATAATAGACATTCAAATAAGTTCCTAGCACAGCATTTAATAGCAACGCTCCGCAAGGGCCTAGAAGATAGCCTAACCACTTTTCCTTGGCTGTGACGTTTTTGGAGTGGACAAGGCTGTTAAAGGCTTTTCCACTAAGTCGTTCTCTTTTTTCCATACTCATTCCTCTTTTCTTTATTTTTCTGGAAGGTCCGCTACTTTTATAGGAGAGCAGAAATCCTTAATTCCTTTGAATAAATGCCCATTCGCCAAATCAACAAAGCCCAAAGCGAAGTTATAAGGGAAGCTTTTCCCAGCGGACATTGACATCGTGATTATGGAATTGCTTTCAAGAATTCTTTTTAAGAATAAGGCGCCTTTGATTTTATTTTCCTTCTCGACGCCTTCTGGCATCTTTCGGGCTTTTTTCAGATCCTTATTCGCCACGCTAAGCACGGCGTTAAAGAGAATTCTTCCCATAAAAGTTTCCTTTAAATCGCTAAATCTTGACTCCAATTTGATAGGTTTCTTTTTCGGAAGAGGCGGAATTTTCTTTCCGCTCATCCTGACGAAGTTATCATCGCTTATGTTTTCGGGATTTTCTGAATATGCGTCATATATCTCCTTTTCATATGGCGAGTTAAGTTTTTCCCCTTTGATCGAAAGCGTTTTTGAAAGCCCTATCGTTTGGCTATCGGAAGCCAAAAAGAAGGAATAATCACCATCTTCCAAAACGAATCTATTTTCTTTTATATTCCAATA
>CAVGNL010000132.1:1170-8825 GCA_963630455.1 Prevotella sp. CAG:755 | reverse complement strand
ATCTTAATTGTTTTTCTTCACTCATAATAAGTCCTTCTTAACTTTTTTGTCAACGGGCGTTAAATCCGTGACTTTGATGAGGACGTGTGAAGCTTCTTCTTTTCTTAAAGTGAGTTCATATCCTCTAAGCGTAATTTCGAGAGGATCGCCAAGGGGCGCCTTCTTTCTTAAGAAGACTTCAGCTCCTGGAGTTAATCCCATATCGAAGATACGTCTTTTGATTTTTCCTTCGCCTTGGATACGGATGATGTCACCAGACATTCCGACACCGAGCACATCGAGGGAAATTTCATCGCCTAGCTTAATGTTGATAGGCTTAATTTCTTTTTCTTCCATAGTTTTTTCCTATTGTCTTAGAAGCTTTCCACCTGAATGACCTTTGCCATATCTCGATCAAGGGCGAGACGCGATTCTCCAACACGCAAAATAACTCCGCTTGGTTCAGATGAGAGCAAGGTTATTTTCATTTGAGGAACGATGCCTAATTCCCTAAGATGCTTTACGGCTTTATCGTTACCAACAATTCTTACGATCGTTAATTCTTTATCAACAGGTGCAATCATCAAAGGCATAGTTAGTTACTCCTTATGCGGCTATTATAGCCCTCCTTTTATACATTTCAACAAAAAGTTAGTAGTCTATAACTAAAAATGTTGTTAGAATATTATTACAATTTTTAAAAGCGAGGAACAAAAATGGCAATAGACGCATTAGAATCAGCAGAAGATTATCTTGAAAGAATATTGATGCTACAAGAGCAAGGGATGAAAGAAATCCATGCCGTGGATTTGGCTTCGTCGTTTGGATATTCAAAAGCCTCAATTTCCATAGCCTTGCATAAATTAGAAGAAAAAGGATATGTAGCGCTCGGACTTAAAAGTCAGTTGTATCTCACTCCAGCAGGATATGACATCGCTAGAAAAGTTTATGATAAGCATCAGATAATCTCCTCTTATCTTGTATCTATAGGCGTAAGCAAAGAAAACGCTCTTAAAGATGCTTGCCGAATGGAACATTTCATTTCTGAAGAGACTTATAACGCTTTAAAAAAGGAATTGGAGTCGAAAAAATAATATTTGTCTCAATGAATCAGCCACAGAAATGTGGCTTTTTAAATTGAATCATATGGCCTTGTGCATGCTAGAGATTTTCGACGAATTCTTTGGACGAAATAAAATCCTCTTTCATTTTTTGGAAATGAGAATACACTTTATAAGTAATAAGCAAACTTCTTATTACATTTTTAATGAAAGAAGGATTTTCTATGTCTACTCTTGCGATTCAAGGTATGCAATGGGGCGATGAAGGTAAAGGAAAGATTACCGACTATTTTGCTTCGAAAGCTGATGTTGTCGTTCGCTCACAAGGAGGGAATAATGCTGGCCATTCAATCGTTTTTAATGGTCAACGCTACGCTTTAAGACTCCTGCCTTCAGGCGTATTTCATAAAAATATTGTTAATGTTATCGCTGATGGAGTTACCGTTAATCCAACAGCTCTATTGGAAGAATTGGATTCCCTTAAAAACCAAGGAATTGAAGGAATTCAGCTCCTGATTTCGAATCGAGCGACGATTTTAATGCCCTATCATATCGATTTAGACAGAGCTAGGGAAAACGCATTAGGGAAAGCTAAAATCGGAACAACAGGCAAAGGAATTGGTCCTTCGTATGAAGACAAAGCATCGCGCTTAGGCTTAAGAATGGGCGATATGATTGATGAAGAATATCTCAAGGAAAGACTTGAAGAAGTTCTCCCTATAAAGAACCTCGAACTTCGCGCTTTCGGAGCAAGAGAATATACGGTTGATGAATTGTTGGCCTATTTCAAACCAATAAGGGAACGTTTGTCATCGTTAATAACCGACACCTCTCTTTTCTTGGAAGAACAAATTTCCCAAGGAAAGAAAGTTCTTTTTGAGGGCGCACAAGGGGCCATGCTATGCATTACTCACGGAACTTATCCTTATGTTACCTCCTCCTCCCCATTGGCTGTCGCCATTCCTTTGAACACGGGTTTGCCTCTTGATTCTGTGAACACGATATGCGGAATAACAAAGGCTTACTGCACACGTGTTGGCGCTGGACCTTTTCCTAGTGAAATCGAAGGGGACGAAGCCAGAGCAATTAGAGAAAAAGGCCACGAATATGGAACCGTTACAAAGCGTCCTAGAAGAATCGGCTGGCTTGATGTTATGGAACTTAAATACATCAAGAGAACGACTGGCGTCAAATATAGCGCATTGATGCTTCTTGATGTTTTATCTAGTGTTGACGAAATCAAACTTTGCGTTGGCTATACTCTTGACGGCAAGAAAATAAATACCATGCCTTCAACAGTCAAAGAAGTTGGGAGAATAAAGCCTATTTATATAAGCATGCCATCATGGAAAGAAGACATTTCTAAATGCAAGAAATTTGAAGATCTTCCTTTGGCTGCTAGAAACTACGTCGAAAAAATCGAGGAACTTTCTGGAATTTTCTTTGCGATAATTTCAGTAGGACCAGATAGAGAAGAGACGATTATTCGCAAGGAGCTATTCAATGATTGAACGTTATGCCCCCGAAAAAATCATGAATCTTTTTTCCGATGAAGCACGTTTTAACGCCTATTTAAAAATAGAGATTGCCGTTGTCGAAGGGTGGAATAAATTGGGAGTGGTTCCTGATGAAGACCTTAAAAATATCCAAAAGAAGGCAAAAATCGACGTCAAACGCATAAAAGAAATCGAAGAAACGACAAAACACGATGTCGTGGCTTTCACTAGGCAAGTGAGCGAAACGCTAGGCGAAGAAAGAAAATGGATCCATTATGGGCTGACGTCAACTGATATTGTTGATTCGGCTTTAGGTCTCTTATATAAGCAAGCTGATGAAATCATTCTAGAAGATTATGCTTCGTTAATGAAAACCTTGAAGGAAAAAGCTCTTGAATACGAATTTCAGCCATGCATCGCTAGAACCCATGGGATGCACGCTGAGATTTACTCGTTTGGCTTGAAATTTGCTAACTTCTATGATGAAGCTCAGCGTTCGTTAGACTTTTTCAACTACACAAGAAAAAAGGTCGAAGCTGTAAAACTTTCTGGAGCCGTTGGGACATATGCGAATATTGATCCGTTTATCGAAGAATACGTTGCCGATAAGCTCGAGCTTTCGAAAACGAATGTTTCAACGCAAGTTCTTTCGAGGGACAGACATGAAGAGTATGCTTCCTCCTTGGCGGTCGCTTCATCGCTGATTGAAAAAATAGCCGTTGAGATAAGAAATCTTTCGCGTACGGAGATAGGTGAGGTGGAAGAAGGCTTCTCCAAAGGTCAAAAAGGATCTTCGGCAATGCCTCAGAAACGAAATCCGATTTCTTCTGAAAATCTTACGGGAGCAGCCAGAATGATGAGAGGATATCTTTTGCCGATTCTCGAAGATAACGCCCTTTATCACGAAAGGGACATCTCTCACTCCATAGTCGAACGGGTAAGCTTGATTGATATGATCGAATTGTTTGACTATATGCTTATCAGGATGAAAAAAGTACTCGAAAATCTTTCGGTTTTCCCTTTTAAAATGGAAGAGAATATCAAAAGAAGCCACGGAGCGATTTACTCTCAACGTGCGTTAAACGCTTTGATCGAAAAGGGCTTAACAAGAGAAAACGCTTATGATATGGTGCAACCTCTTGCCATGTTATCCGTCTCAAATGGAGAGGATTTTCTTACTCTCTTAAGAAAAAATGAGGGGATTAAAACGTACTTAAGCGAAAAAGAAATTTCCTCACTAACTTCAAACGAATATTATTTCAAAAACATTGATTATATATATAAGAAAATAGGCTTAAAATAGGACTTTTCTTTTTTTCACAAAAAAAGTTAGCCAACTGAAACTTCATATTTCAGATGAATTTTAAGGGGTTTAGTTTGCTTAACAACATCAAAAAAGATAGTAAAATACCAGTGTTTGAAAGGAATATTTTTTCTATGGAAACGAGTAAAAAAACCGCTCAGGTTTGCATTCGCTGCGCTCGTTGCATTCACGCTTGCCCACTAGGCCTTAACCCAGTCAATATCATGACAACGATGAAGAGCATGCCAGTGGACAAAGCAAAGGTTAAATTATTAAATCCAACCATTTGCGATGAATGCAAGAAATGCAACGATGTTTGCCCAAGTAATATTGATTTAGCGACAATTGTCAAGAGAGCGAAAATTGTTGCCAAGCTTCCTTGATGAGGTGCGAATATGGATACTGAAATTAAACAAACGACACCAGTGCAGGAGAAGGCTGCAGAAGTTTCTAAGAAACATCACAAGCAATCTGTCGAATGGATGCTTTATGATGTCTTGATTGCCCTTGCTCCGACTGTTATTTATGCAATTTTGATGTATGGCGTTTACGCAATTCGTAACATTTTCCTTCCTGCAATAACGATGCTTGTTGCCGAGATGGTTTTCGTTCTTATAAAAAACCGCAAAGCTCTTTTTAGCAAAGACGAGAAAACAAAGAAAAAATTCTTTGATGTTCTGACTCCTCTCGATATAATTTCTCCTTTGATTTCCGGCATCATCTTCGGACTCATGGTTTCGAATAGAGATACAAATCCTGCAGGTCTTATTTATTTCATTTTGATAATTTCTTCGCTTTTTGGAATCGTTTTTGGAAAGCTTTGCTTTGGCGGACTTGGGAAAAATATATTCAATCCAGCAGCAGTTTCTTTTGTGTTCATGCTGATTTGCTTTAATTCAAAATTCAGCGGATCTTATCATATCAACGTTTGGGGAATTCCCTTTTTAGGAAGTTCCGTTTTGGAAAGCTCCGCAACGCCTCTTGCTGGCGGTTTCCAAGCAGGCCTTTATACGCTTGACAACGTCAAGGTTCTTTTCCTAGGACAAATCAATGGCGGAATTGGCGAATCTTGCAAAGTCCCTCTTATGATTGGCCTCGTCTATTTGTTAGTAAGACGCGATATCGATTGGAAAACAATCGTTTCTTTCTTCCTTACCTTTGTCGTGATGAGCCTTGTTGCTGGTCTCTTTTTCTTCGGAAAGAAAGAGGTGAACCCATTCTATTACGCTCTTTATCAATTGCTTAGCGGTGGAGTTTTCTTTGGAATGACTTATATGATAAGCGAACCTGTTACCATGCCTTTAACTTCACCTAGTAGAGTGATGTATGGAATAGTGATTGCGATTATTGCCGTTTTCATTAGAACCTTCGCTTCTGCCCCAGAAGGAATGGCTTACGCGCTTCTTATGGGAAATGCTTTAGGCTGCTTTATTGATTATTACAAATGGAGCCAAACGAAATTCACTTGGAAGAGTTGGGTTATAATCGCATCTATCGCCGTGGTTGGCATTGGCGTTTTCGCATGGTGCATGAATGGCTTCAATTATGGAGGAAACTGATATGAGTGAAAAAATAAAAAACGCAAATATCCCTTCAGAAGAAAATAACAATGGTTTGAAGAAATGGTTAAAAGTTGGCGGAATTCTTTGCGCCATTGCTGGAGCCAGCGCTCTTGTTTTGACTTCTTTAAATCTATTGACCGCTCCTATCATTGAAGCGAATAACAATAAAAAAATCGCTGGCGGTTATTTAGAAATCTACTCTAATTGGGCGGCCAATTCCGAAAGCAATGCTATAGAGGGAAATGATAACCTCGCTAGTTATTGCATCGCTTATTCCGATACGGCAAAAACAAAAGAAATCGGTTACATTTACACCTCAAAAAGCATTGCCGTAAGTTCTTATGGCAGCATTAAGGCTTTAGTTGGAATTTCTGGTGAAATGGATTCACCTGTTCTTGGAAAGGTTTATCTTGCTGAAGATTCGATGAGCTATAAAGGTCCTTTCGAGAGTGGTTACGTCAATCCTTATAACGCCAATCCGAGTGATGAAACTTTGAATAACGTTAAGTGCGGAGCGACTTATGGTGCCACGGCGCTTCAAGGAATAATCAATGCCGCTCGTGACCATTATTCATCTATTGGCGATCCGTTTAAAGAAAACCTCGAAGATGACGTAAAACAAATCTGGGGAGATAATAGCGGATACGAAGTTGCTAATTCCAAACAAAATAACGTTACCGGAGCTTATATCAAAAAATCCTATTCCTTCTATGAAGATGATACGATGTTAGGTGAAATAGGTCGTTTGTATTCGGCGAAATACAAAGGGGATGCTGGCGATATTTATATCACTGTTTCATTCTCTGGAAAGAACGAACTTGGCAAACTCGTTGTAACGAAAAATACGTTAAAAGACAGCACGAATCTCAATGCATATGTCGAAGCCTATAATTCTAATCCTAGCGAAGAGACGCTAAATCAAACAAACGGTGATGATTCTTTGAAAGTTAAAGCGATGGTGGAAGAGGCCAAAGCCGCATTAACTGATGATGGCGGACTAAAAGCCACAACATCCTATTTCGGTGATATTGTCGAAAAAGATGCGTATGCTGCTATTGGTGAGCCTCTTGGCTATGCCAAAGATCCTAACGAAAATGTCAATGTCTTGCGTTCATGGACGCTTTATTCTGATGAAGAAAAAACGACAAAAAAAGCGAAAATCTATAAAATTCAAGCCATAATGCATGAGAAAAGCAAATATTCGACAATCGACTCCGATACTGTTTATTTGTTGCTCATCAGTGGTGAAAAGAGCTCGCCTTCGTTAGGAGAAATGACTCTTTTGAAAAACGAAGCCGGTGGAGGCCAAGTTTCAAAAATCTCTGACTATTTCAAAAATTTCGATGGCACTCAAACAAGTGATGGCGTGGAAAATAGCGGAGCGACTTATACCTTGAAGGCCGTTTGGGAAGGCATAGAGAAGGCCAAAGCTCTCTATAGCGCTGAATGAGGAGGAAGATAAAAATGGAAAATAAATCTATTTCGCGTTCACAACACAAAGAGAATTTCCTCAATCCTATTTGGAAACAAAACCCTCTTTTCGTTTTGTTACTCGGCACTTGCCCGGCCTTGGCCGTTACTACAACGATTGAAAACGCTATTGGCATGGGCATTCTCTTCACTTTCGTTTTGGTAGGATCAAGCGTCTTGGTTTCTCTTCTTAGAAAAGTAATTCCTGAAGAGATTGAAACCCCGGCATATATCATCATAATTGCGACTTTTGTTACAATTGTTAAGATGCTAGCTGAAGCGTTCGTTCCTGAACTTTATACTGGTCTTGGAGTCTTTATTTCCTTGCTTGTTGTTAATTGCATCGTCTTAGGAAGAGCAGAGGCTTTTGCAAAAAAGAATACGGTTTATGATTCCTTCCTTGATGCCGTAGGGAATGGCATTGGCTATATTATCGCTATCTTAATCATCGCTGCGATTCGTGAGATTCTTGGCACAGGGGTGATTACTTTCGGCGCTGTTTTCACCTTTATTCCAAAAACCTCTTTGCCGATTTTGAAATTCGGAGATGCGGATCTTTCCATTTCCTTATTTGCTAAGCCAGCAGGAGGATTCATTGTTTATGGCGTGATTGAAGCTATTATCGCCTCGATTAGCTTAAGCAAAGCCCAAAAAGAAGCGGCTGCAAAAAAAGCGGCTCTTTTGAAAGCACAAGCTGAAAAAGCGGCTTTAGCAAGAAATAGCGCTTCAGCTATAAAGGAGGCAAAATAATGACAGCCACTAATTTATTCACGGCGTTCTTATT
>CAVGNL010000132.1:0-1160 GCA_963630455.1 Prevotella sp. CAG:755 | reverse complement strand
ATTAGCGATTGTTTCCTCGCTATTAATCAATAACGTTGTCCTTTCCAGATTCTATGGTATTTGTTCTTATTTGGGAGTTTCTACAAAAGTTAAGTCTTCTGTCGGCATGGGCCTTGCCGTTGTCTTTGTTATCATGTTAGCTTCCTTAGTCTGCTACCCAATTTACAATTTCGTGCTCGTTCCAGCCGGCTTATCCTTCCTTGATACAATTGTTTATATTTTGGTTATCGCCTCTTTAGTTCAATTAGTTGCGCTAGTAATCAAGAAATATTCTCCATCTCTCTACAAGAGCCTTGGTATTTACCTTCCTCTTATTACGACCAACTGCGCTGTTCTTGGCGTTGTGCAAGAAAACAACACTCTTTCCTTCGCTGATTCAATGGCGAACGCGATTGGTACTAGCCTTGGTTTTTTAGTGATGATTGTCTTATTTTCAACGATAAGAGCAAGATTAGATTCTTATGATTCGCCAAAGGCGTGGAAAGGCCTTCCTTTGGCTTTGATTACCGCTGCGATTATGGCAATGGCAATCATGGGCTTAAGCGGAATGATTGCTTAATATGCCAAAAATTGCATATATCTTCATCGCGATTGGCATTATCATCGTTTTATTAGCTGTCTTCTTTGCTAGTTTCATCGCTTATAAAAGAACGCCGGCTCCTAAAGGATGTGAAGATTTGAAGCCTGATCCAGAAATGTGCTCACAATGTCAAAAAACATCATGCGCTTTCTTTGATGAGTTTCATAAGGAATATGATGAAGATCAAAATAAAAATAAAGGAGAAAAATGAATTATGGATCCGTTGGTAATACTTTGGGGAGTTTTGGTTCTTGCTGGCTTAGGACTGATTTTGGGGTTCTTGCTTGCGATGGCCGCTAAGTTCCTCCATGTTGAAGAAGATAAACGAATCAAAGCGGTAGAGGATATGTTACCGGGAGCTAATTGTGGCGCTTGTGGATATGCCGGATGCCATGATTTGGCAGAAGCCTTGGTCACTGGAAAAGCGAAGAAAGTCACATCTTGCAAAGTCGGGAAGAAAGATAAGAACTTTGATCCGATTGTTGCCTATATGAAAGCAACACCTGGGCCTGATGGAAAAATAACCGAAGTAATTGAGTGATTTTTCTTGCTCATCAATAAGTGTTTGGTTATAATTATC
>CAVGNL010000131.1:0-17198 GCA_963630455.1 Prevotella sp. CAG:755 | reverse complement strand
AATTCGGAGAGACCAATATGATTGAAATTAAAAATGTTGATAAAGTTTATCCAAACGGATTCAAGGCTTTAAATAACGTTAACCTCACTATAAAAGATGGCGAGTTTGTTTCGATTATTGGCCTCTCCGGCGCTGGAAAATCCACTTTGATTCGCTGCATCAATAGAATGCATGATATCAGCGGTGGAGAAATACTTATTGATGGGGTAGATATTTCCTCCTTAAAAGGAAGGGAACTACGCTCCGCACGTAAAGACATCGGAATGATTTTCCAATCTTTCAACCTTGTTAAGCGCTCATCCGTTTATAAAAACGTCCTTGCTGGAAGGGTCGGGTATCACAATACATTCGAAACATTGCTTGGAATATATTCGAAAGAAGAAAAAATGTTGGCTTTACGTAGCTTGGATAAGTTTGGAATTCTTGATAAGGCGTATGTTCGCGCTGACGAACTATCAGGCGGTCAGCAACAACGTGTTGCCTTAGCAAGGGCTCTAACGCAAGAACCGAAACTCATCTTGGCAGATGAGCCTGTCGCCTCTCTTGATCCTGTGACAACCATAAGTGTCATGGATGATTTCACGCGCATCAACAAATTAGGCATAACCATTATCGCCAATATGCATCACGTTGATTTAGCCAAACGTTATTCAACAAGAATAATCGGCATTAAAGCTGGCGAAGTTGTCTTTGATGGCAAACCAGAAGAAGTCACGGATGAAGTAACGATGAGAATCTATGGTCGCGCTTTGAATAAGAACGAGAATCTCGGTTTGGATGCTCAGGAGGAAAAATAATGAGTGATTCAATTCACGAAAAATACACTCCAGAAGAGCAAAGGAAAATAAATGCTTACAAGAGAAAGCAAGAGAGAATTTTAAAGAAAAAAGCGTTTCTCGATAAATATTTTTACTACGATGTAACAATAGATCTCTCCGAAAATAAGGATGGATCTCAAATAAGAACGATTAGAAAGAAAAAACCGATTGCTCTTGTTGCCTCGCTTATCGTCGTTTTAGGACTTCTTGTCGCTTGTTTCTTCACGATTGATTTTGAGACTTTCAACAACGGTTTCAAATGGGATCAATTAGGGGCGATTTTCGTCAAAATGTTCACCCCGTTGCCTAATTCTTTAAAAACCTGGGACAGTTATTGGAATTACATGTGGGGGACAGCCATCAAGGATATCTGGGTTACCAATGAAATGTGTTTCTTAGGGACTATTATTGGTTGCTTCGTTTCAATACCGGTTTACTACCTTTGCGCACAGAATATTACCAGAAATCGTTTTATCAGGACGCCTGTTAAGGTTTTCAATGACATTTTACGAACTGTGCCTCAATTGGTTTTGGCTCTTATTTTGCGTTTGTTTTTTGGAGCTTCATTGGTAACGGGTATTATTTCCATTGCTATTTTCACTCTCGGGATCATGTATCAAATGATGTATGAGTACGTTGAAACTGTCGAAATGTCTCCATTTGAAGCCATTCGAAGCAATGGTGGAGGAACCATTCAATGCGTTGGTTTAGGCATTCATCCACAAGTTCAGCCGATGTTTTTTGCGAATGTCTTATATACTTTTGAAATCAATATTCGTGCCTCAGTCATTCTTGGATATGTTGGCGCAGGTGGATATGGTTACGCCTTAAAGAATAATTATGCCAGTGGTTATTACGATAAAATCGGCGCAATGATGATTCCTCTTTTCGTTGAAGTCATTATTTTGCAGATAATTTCGAACATCGTTGGGAGGAGGTCTAGATGAAACTCACGTTTGGAATAAGTACTATCTTCCTTTTTGTCGCTTTGATTGCCATGTTTATAATGGATCAGCTGACCTATCAAAAAGCAAAGAAATTCGCTTCCCCAGAAGAAGCCTTTGCAAAACGCCCAAAGAACTGGCTTATTGAAATCCTCTTTGTTTTAGCTCTCATATCCGTTGTTCTTTATGTCAATTTTGATTTGAATATGGGCGATGAATTCGCAATAAGCGGCAACGTTAAACAAGGTTGGGTCAATTTGGGGCTTTTGCTTCAACCAGATTGGTCTTTCTTCTTTGGGTATGGATCGTATACCTTTAAAGAAAGCGTGGTTTGGTTTGTCATTAAGACATTTGGCATTGCCTATATTGGTACATTGCTCGCATCCATACTTGCCATTCCTTTTGGATTGTTGGCATCGCATAAGCTTTTTGGCAAAGCCGCTTGGCCCTCGGAAATACTTCTCATTGCCATACGCACATTCCCCGAACTTATTTTTGCGCTTATTTTGGTCATGTTCTCCGGCTTTAGCTATATTTCTGGCATTTTGGTCATCGGCATCCATTCGATTGGCATGATTGGAAAACTATATGCCGATCAGATTGATGGAATTCAACAAGAACCTGTTGAAGGTGTCTTAGCTTGTGGTGCTGGCAAATGGCAACAGATCCATCTTGCCGTTATGCCGCAAGTTCGTCCTAATTTGATTTCCGTTGCTTTGTATAGGTTCGACATCAATATCCGCACGGCAACAATTCTTGGCGTTGTTTTAGGAGTCGATGGAGGAATTGGCTATTATCTTTCGACTGAAGCAAACCATTATCATAATTTAGGTTCATGCATTTTCGGCATTTTGGTTCTCGTTATCGTTATCAATGTCGTATCAAGTTATTTAAGAAAGAAATTAGTCTAATGAAGAATTTGATTTTGATGGCAGGTATCCCAGGAAGTGGAAAATCTACCTGGTGCAAGGAATATCAAAAAACGCATAGGAACGTTTTTATAATTGATACAGATGAAACAAGAAAGCAAATAACGGGTTCGTATCTCATTTTTCCAGAGCATATGGAAGTTATTTATGATGAGATGATTCGTCAAAGCAATGAAATCTTTGCTCAATATGAAGAATGCACGGTCATCGAAGACTCTATATTCTTGGAAGATTATCGTCGAAGGTATTACATGGAACGTTTAAAAGGCTTCGATCACTCATTGCTTTTCATGATTAAGATGCATGACTATTCTATTTGCTATAAACAAAACAAGATGCGAATCAAAGATAAGTGGGTGCCAGAAAAAGTTATTGACGAGATGATCAAAACATATGTCGATCCTTCAAAGGAGGTTGCAGATATGTTTGATGAAATAAAGGTCGAATATTGGAATTAATTCGATATAAATTGCAATTTTTTCGAAAAGAATAAAGATATCTTTTATAAAAATAAAAGGCCTTTTACAGCCGATTATTTGTTTTTACCAAAGGGAATTAATAAGTTTCCTCAGGTTTAATGAGGTGGTCTCCTTGGTCGGCTTTTAGGATTCCTGATTCCAATCTAATGGTCAGGCTTTCAACACCAGCGTCTCCAGTCAGGATACCTATGAAATAAGTTGTAGGGGAACAATGCTTCCCTTTGGTAGCTAGTTACCTAGCAATTCCATTATAACTATTTCTTTTGAATTACAAAATACCCTCTAAAAGGATTTTTAGACCAACGGCCAAAAAGACGATTGCCGCAATAAGACCTGCCCATTTTTCGAGATATTTTGCTAATTGCTTGGCAAGCAAGACAGCAATCAAGCTTAAAAGGAAGGTCACGACTCCGATAATCGTAAAGACAATCAAGGCTTCGCCGATTTGAAGCTCAAGATAAACAAAGCCGATGCATAAAGCGTCGATGGCTGTAGCGATATCTTGCCAAAGCACCTCTAAGAAACCAATTTTTTTCTCTTCGATTTTTTCTTCTTTTTCTTTGAATTCCTTTATCCATTCAACTAAGGATTTAACGGACAATAAGGCAAGTAAGGCGAAAGCGATCCAAGGAATGTATTTTTCAAGTTGCTCTTTAAATGAATAGCCGACAAAATAGCCGATGCAAGGCATTATGAACTGAAAAACGCCGTAACTCAAAGAAATCAAGATCATCTTCCATATTGGCATTCCTTTTTCTTTCAAGCCGTTTGTTGCATTCACCGTCATTGCGTCTATTGACATAGACACCGAAGTAAGCAATGTGTTAACCCAATCAATCATCGTGAAAACGATTATAGTTACAATTGTTTAAGTTGGTGCGTCCTAACTAAATTAAAACGATTAGATTTATCAAATTCTTTGAATTGTTTTTTCAAGGAAAATCGATATAGTTATTCATGTTGGTTAGGATTGATAAGAATGAATGAAATAGTGGTCAAGGATTTGACGAAAATCTATAACGAAGGCAAGGAAAACGAAGTGAAAGCCCTTAATGGCGTTTCTTTTTCTTTGAATGAAGGTGACTTCACGATTATCTTAGGCGCGTCAGGGGCTGGAAAATCAACTCTCTTAAACATTCTTGGTGGCATGGATGAAGCCACAAGCGGTTCATATCAAATCGGCAATGATGATATTGCCAAATATGATATGAAGAAGCTTTCTCTTTTTAGAAGAGAGGATATTGGTTTTGTTTTCCAATTTTATAATTTGATGCCAAACCTCACTGCTTTAGAAAATGTTCAATTGGCCGCGTCTGTCGCTAAAAATCCTTTTGATTCAGAGAAGATTTTAAAAGAAGTCGGTCTTTCTAAAAGGGCTCTTAACTTCCCTTCGCAATTATCTGGAGGCGAACAACAAAGAGTTGCTATTGCTAGAGCTATCGTTAAAAATCCTCGCTTGCTTCTTTGCGATGAGCCAACAGGCGCTCTAGATTCCAAAACGGGCGCTCAAATTCTTAAGCTTTTGAACGATGTTGCCAATAACTACAAGAAAACGGTAATCATTGTCACGCACAATCAAAAGATTGCCGAATGCGCTTCAAGAATAATTCGTATTTCAGACGGCAAAATTTTATCCGATGTCAAAAACAATCATCCGGTAAGCCCAGAGGAAGTTGATTGGTAATGAAAAGGGGCTCAACTTTTTCCATTTTGAACAAAATGCTCATTCGTTCATTCAAGAAGGCTTGGGCTCAATTTTTGGCCGTAATCTCCATAGGAGCGATAGCCGTGACGCTTTTTGTCGGCCTTTTAGCTAACGCCCAATCATTCGAGAATCGCGTAAATGAAGTTTATTCTGAGGGGAATCTTGCCTCTCTTTGGGTCACAACGACGAAGTACGAAAAAGAAGATGAAGAGATGATTGCCTCTCTTTTGGAGGATGAAGAGAAGATGGAAGGAAGGCTATATCTTCCATGCGAAGCCGGAAGCAAATCGGTCTATCTTGTCGTAACGCCTTCTATTCCGGAAATCTCTAAGCCATATGGCACGCTTGAAAGTTTGGATGATTCTAAAGATGATTTTGTTTATTTCGATAAAGAATTAAAAAATAGTAACAACGTCACCTCAGCCTCGGAATTTTCACTTGGACATGAGATATCTTTCAGTTTAAGCATTGCTTCGTATGGCATATCCGATTACGCTTCGATGCTCGATAACTTTCTAAAGCCTTCAAAGACAAATATCTTTAAGGAAGAATCAATCTCCTTTCGAAGCAAGATAACTGGATTCATGTCATATCCAGAAAACGTCACAAAGTCTTCTTATAACACATCTGTCGTTTTGATGTCGGACTCCGTTTTCAAAAAAAGCTTAGTGTCATTGGTTGAAGAAAAATTTACAGCCAACGGCGAAAAACTGATTTTTGCCTTCTTCAAAGAATTTTTAGGCTTCAATTCTTTGGATTCAGAGACGCTAACAAACCCTAATCAATATTTAATTACTCTCAAAGATCAAAGACGTGTATCTGTTTTGAAGGAAAAAATAAACAAATATTTCTCCGAAAAAGAAGAAAACAACCTTTACCTTACGACCTCACGTTCGGAGATGCCTTTCTATGTAACATTAAATAATGACGTTACCCAAGCTAGGCAATTCACGTTTGTTTTCCCTTTTGTTTTCTTTGCTGTGGCCATATTAGTAATTCTTACGACTCTTTCGCAAAGGGTATTACAAGAGAGATCGCAAATTGGCACCATGAAAGCGTTGGGTTTAAAGAAATCACAAATTTATTATCACTATATAAGGCTTACTTGTTTTCTTGTCGGAATAGGAACCCTTATAGGGGAGGTTCTTGGCCCAATCATCATTCCTCTGATTTTGGGGCAAAAATATTCGATTTTATACTCCTTGCCTTCCTTGAAATACACTTTCCCCGTTTTAGAAGGAATCCTAACAGCATTGGTCTTTTTAGGCGTTTCAGCGCTTGTCACTTTCCTTATTTGTCATAAGGAGGTTTCGCTTAAGCCCGTTGACTCCATGCGCCCAGAACCTCCGAAAATCTCTTATCGTCATATTCATAAGAGCAAAAACAACAAAGTGAGTCACCTATCTTTAAAAATGGCCTTTAGGAACATCCGGATAAGCAAGGTGAAATCTTTGATGGTTTTAATTGGCGTTATGGGTTGCACGGCTTTGCTTTGCTGCGGCTTTGGGATTGAAGACACGGTTAATTATGGCATAAACCACGATTTATCTACTTTCTACGATACCGATTTAAGCGTTTCTTTCAAATACAGTCTTTCTTCAGAGAACATTTCTGAAACAATAGATAAATATGAATACGTCAAAGAAGTGGAACCATATATTATTTCAACAACAACATCTTTTTTGGCTGATGGGCCCCAAGCTGACACAAGCATCTATATCATGCATCAAGATGGCGATACGATTCACTTGGATTTTGATCACGACAAAATTGCCATAACGCAAAAGGTTGCTAGAAATACAGGGGCAAAAGCCGGGGATATATTAAATTTCAAATACAACAACGTTTCATATCAAGCCGAGATTGCTTTGGTACAAGACGCTTTTGTTTATCATGGCGTTTATTGCTACACGGATGCCTCCTTTTTTAAAGATTCAACTTCTTTCAAATACAATACGGCATATGTGAAAGCCAAAGACAAAAGCAAAATCAACGAATTGGCAAAGACGCTTGAAGATGGAGAAGAATGCATTTCTTCGATAACAACTTCTGAGCAAAGATCGAAAGCAATCGCCAATGTCATGTCTGGCGTAAGCGTGATGACGAATGCCGTAAAGGTCTTTGCTATTTTGCTTGCTATCGTCGTTCTTTATAATCTTGCTTTAATGAATTTTAAAGAAAGAACTCGTGATATTGCGACTTTAAAGGTCTTAGGTTTTTCAAGAATGGAAATAACTTTGTCTCTTCTTTTTGAAACAATGTCCTTAACGGCGATTGGCGTCCTCTTTGGTTTAGCTTTAGGCTATCCATTTATGTTATTGGTCATGGGAACGAATATTGTCGAATTGGTTGAATATATGTATTCGATCAGCATATTGTCTTACTTCCTCTCTTTTGTTTTGACTTTCGTCGTCGCCCTTATCGTCAACCTCCTTCTCACGAAGAGAATAAAGAAGGTTTTGATGGTTGAATCTTTAAAGAGCGTTGAATGATAAACAATGAATGGGTGTCTTATTCGTGATAAACTAGAAAAAGATTTTTAGCAGGTAGAAATTATGGAAGAAGAAAAGAAAACGCCAAAAGTAATGCTCACTGGAGATAGGCCAACAGGAAGGCTTCATATTGGACATTATGTTGGTTCGCTCAAAAGAAGAGTGGAACTTCAAAACAGTGGCGATTTCGATGAAATGTATATCATGATTGCTGATACGCAAGCTTTGACGGACAACGCTGGAAACATCCAAAAAGTAGAGGATAACGTTTTGGAGGTTGCCCTAGATTATCTCGCTGCCGGAATCGATCCAAATAAAGTCACGATTTTTCTTCAATCACGAATCCCCGAACTTTCTGAGTTTACTTGCTATTTCATGGATTTGGTAACTCTAGCAAGGCTTGAAAGAAACCCCACCGTTAAAAATGAGCTTGCCATGAGAGGCTTTGGAGAATCTATTCCAGTAGGCTTTATGACTTATCCGATTTCGCAAGCTGCCGATATCTTGCTTTTTGGAACTACTATCGTTCCAGCTGGAGAAGATCAACAACCAATGGTCGAACAAGCCCAAGAGATCGCTCACAAATTCAACTCTACTTACAAAGAGGTTTTCGTCGAGCCGAAAATCATGTTGCCTAAAAACTCTTACGCAAGAAGGCTTCCGGGAACAGATGGGAAAGCAAAAATGTCAAAATCCCTTGGGAATTGCATATATTTGACCGATGATGAGGCAACCGTTAACAAGAAAGTCATGTCGATGTTCACCGATCCAACGCATCTAAAGCCTACCGATCCAGGCCACACGGAAAACAACCCGGTATTCATTTATCTTGAGGCTTTTTCTACCGATGAGATGTTTAGCAAATATTACTCTGAATTCTCTAATTTAGGAGAACTCAAAGAAGCCTATGAGCATGGCGGAATAGGGGATGTTACGGTAAAAAGATTCTTGGCCAAATGCCTTAACGACATTCTTCAACCAATGAGAGAGCGTCGTCACGAACTAGAAAAAGACATCCCACACATATATGAAATACTTAAGGATGGAACAAGAAAAGCTCAAGAAAAGGCTGCCTATTATGGGTTACGCGCAAGAAGAGCGATGGGCATAGACTATTTCGAGAATCATAAGCTCATTGAAAAACAACAAAAAACCTATAAAAAAGCCCACGAACAACAAAAAGCATTCGAGGAATACCTTGCTAAGCAAAAGAAATAAGACCGAATACGAATTAATTTTTATTTATCGTTTTCTTTCGCCTGCCTTCTTTTCCAATCTTTAATTGCTTTTAGGCGTTCGGCATATTTTGCCTCCAATCCTTGATTTCCAGGATGATAGTATTCTTTCTCTTTCAAAGAGTCAGGCAAGCACTGCATGGCTGCAACTTTTTCTTTCGTGTCGTGGGCGTAAATATAGCCTTTCCCATACCCTAATTCTTCCATTAATGAAGTGGGGGCATTTCGGATATTCATCGGAACTGGCTCATCGAGCATTTTTTTAGCATCTTCGGCTGCCAAATCATAAGAGACTTCCATGGCGTTTGATTTAGGGGCAAGAGATAAATACGTTACAACCTGCGTTAAATTCACCGAACATTCAGGCATGCCGATAAAGTGACAAGCCTGATAACCCGCTACGGCTATTTCTAAAGCTTTAGGGTCACTCATTCCAATATCTTCTGAAGCAAAACGCACGCAACGTCTTGCGATGTACAAAGGGTCCTCGCCAGCTTCAAGCATTCTTGCTAACCAATATATAGCCGCATCTGGATCAGAATTTCTCATTGATTTATGCAAAGCCGAAATGATGTTGTAGTGCTCTTCTCCTTTTTTGTCATAAAGAAAAGTCTTTTTTGAGGTTATCTGCTCAAGCATTTCTTTTTTGACAATCACTTTGTCGCCTTGCCTATTTGAATTTAAAATAAGCATTTCAAGAGTCGAAAGAGCGCTTCGAGCATCGCCATTCGAAAATATGGCGATATTGTTAAGAATTTCATCACTGATTTGGATGTTTTCATTTCCAAATCCGTTTTTTGAGGCAATGGCTCTTTTCAATAAAGAGACAACATCATCGACGCCTAGCGCATTAAGGACAAAAACCTTGCAACGCGAAAGCAAAGCGTTATTTATTTCAAACGATGGATTTTCCGTTGTGGCGCCAATTAAGATTATCGAGCCTCTTTCGACATACGGAAGGAAAGCATCTTGTTGAGCTTTGTTGAAACGGTGGATTTCATCAACGAACAAAATAGTTCTTTCGCCATATTTCTTATTTTTATCGGCCTCTTCCATAACGGATTTTATTTCCTTTATTCCGGAAGTAACGGCACTAAAAATGATGAATTTAGATTTTGTTTTGTTGGCGATAATCTCGGCAAGTGTAGTTTTCCCTACACCCGGTGGCCCCCAAAATATCATCGAAGACACCTTATCTTCTTCGATGAGCTTTCGTAATATCTTGCCTTCGCCCACCAATTGCTCCTGACCAACAAATTCATCTAGATTTCTTGGGCGCATCCTCTCGGCTAGCGGCGTATCAATCTCGTTAGATAAAAACAATGAGTTCTGTTCCATATGTGTATATTTTAGCAATCATTATTAAAAAGAAAAATTAGAGTATTTCAAAAGACGCTAATTAGCAATGCTTGCCTTTGATTTTCTTCTGAAATTCATGAATGTAAAAAAATAGTAACAATTTTTGAATTGTTAAAAATATAGATAAAATCGGAAGAATACATTAATTGTAAAGATAAAAATTAACGAAAATAATTTACAAGTAAGCGCTTCCACTTTACAATTTATAAAAGTAGATTTTATTAAAAAAGGAGAAATCATGAAATCTAACAAAATTATCGTTGCGCTTGCCACGTTGGCTGCTTGCGCAACACTTGCTTCATGCGGTGAAGACAGCTCAAAGAGCGCTGTTGAAACTGCTATTGCAGATGCCGAAACACTTACTAGAGACGAACTTTTTAAGAAAGCCGCCGAAGAGCTTGGATCAAGTGGAAAAATTAAAATCCTTGCAACTTCCAGCCGTGGGGCAAATGCTAAGGAACTTTTCACCAACGAACTTAAGAAATACAATTCTTCAATCAGCGACCCTCTTCAATATGAGACGACAGTTGATGGACGTATTTATACGACGCTTCTTGCGGAAATCACAGCTGGCACAAAAGATGGTTACTGCGGTGCTCTTGTCCAAGATGGCTATCAATTGCAAACCAAAGGCATTGATACTGGCTATTTCAAAAACTACGTTCCAAAAGAATGGAAAGATGATAGCGCGACAAACAAACAAACTGACGCCAATCCGTTCTCGCTTCAATACAACTTCAAAACTTGGATGTATAACAACAAGAAAGGCGACATGAACATTGATAACGTTTGGGACATAACAGATTCATCTTTCAAGGGAAAGATCAATACAATGAACCCAAATAACGAAAACGTTAACACAGACTGGCTCATTCAATTGACATCCGATGAAAACGAAGCGGCCCTTAAAGCGGCTTACGAAGATACCACATGCACCACAGATGTTAAAATCTCTGATTACTCGAAGTATGATAAACCATATGCATACGCTTTTATCGACAGATTCATCACAAACGCAGTTTTCGCTGATGATGATGGAGCAGCCATCAATACATTGGCCCAAACTCCAGGAAACGTTGGTTGGATTGTTTATTCTAAACTTCTAAAGGTTCAAGAAACTGAAGCTATTTCTAAGAAAGATATCGTTGTTGCCTCATTAGGAACAGATAACCTTGATGGCGCGACAAAAGACGATTCTTCAATGAAGGGATTTGGCGGATTCATGTATAAGCATTATCTCCAGATCATGCCAAATTGCAAATATCCTTATGCAACATGCGCTTTCTTTAATCTCATTTCGACAAATGCCGATGCTTATAAAGCATGGGGCAAAGACGTTGGTGATTATCCAACAATGCCTTCAATCAACGTTGATCGTACAAAAGAAGGAACTAAACAAGTTGAAGGAGAAAACTTCCCTTGCTTAAATGACCCGACATCAGATTGGTGGCTCAATAAAGGCGGAGCAATCGTTGAAACTCCTTCGTTTATTGGCGGACATTATTACGGCGTTGCCGATTATATCGATAACTGCATTGCCGATAAATCTAAATAAGGCTAAATCAGCATGTTCTTACTCGGGGCGGGCAACTGCCCCGATTTCTCTTGTAAGCAATGAAAGGAGTGCATATGGACGAGACATTTTCTTCAAAAGACAATTCATTTGGAAAGAAAATGAAAAAAGGCTTTAAAAGTACGATAACCTTCTTTGGCGTTCCAGCAAACACGATTTTGGTCATGTTTGGTGTTATTTTGCTTTTGCTAAATGCCTATCCTATTTTTTCGCTTTTACTAAAAGCGTTTACAACTTATACAATCGTTGGCACTGGTAAATTCACATTCGATAATTTCGATAAGGTTTTTAATTGGACAAATGGCACGTCAATCGGCTATTTCTGGATACCATTTAGAAATTCTTTGCTGGTATCAGTTTTGTCGTGTGTTTTTGCTGTCATTATCGGGGGCGGAACGGCCTTCTTGATTGCAAGAACTAATATGAAATTGAAAAAATTCATTAGCGCTGTCTTTATTTTCCCTTATATGATGCCTCAATGGACATTGGCCATGTTCTGGCGGAACTTCTTTATTTCCACCTCCTGCAGTGGAGGACGCGTAGGCGAGTTCCAAGCCATAACCGGCTTAGCTATGCCAGAATGGTTTGTATTCGGTGCCTTCCCTATCGCTTTGATGCTAGGCTTGCATTACGCTCCATTTGCTTATATTTTGTTCGGTGGCGTTCTTCAAAATATGGATTCGAATTTAGAAGAGGCCGCATCGATTTTAGGTATTCCTAGATGGAAATCATTCTTCAGGGTGACTTTGCCTATATTGCTTCCGGCCTTGCTCTCGACGATTCTATTGGTTTTTAGTTCTGCCATGTCTTCTTACTCGATTGCGCAAACCTTAGGCAATCAGGTTGATTTCTATGTTTTGGCGACTAAAATGCAAGATCTTTTACAAAGTGGAAGCATGAAGTCCTCACAAGGATATGTCATGGCTCTGGTTTTGATTTTGCTTGGCGTTATCATGCTTCTTATAAATCAAAGACAAACCAAGTCCCGTAAGCAATTTACAACCGTAACAGGAAAATCTGGCCAAGTCTCAAAGGGGAATTTGGGAAAGGTCGGTTCCTGGGTTGTAGGAATTGTTCTTTGCGTTTTCGTTGTTTTCTTTGCCATCGGCCCTATGGTTTCCTTCTTCCTTGAATCATTACTCGCCAATCCGGCTGACTTCTCTAGCGGAATGAGCTTTAATGCTTGGTTCTCGGATAAACCATTATCAACGAATGATTTCGTCGGCTTCTTCCATGAGAAAAAGATATGGAATTCCATTTTGGGCACGATAAAACTCTCTGTTTTCTGCTCACTTAGTGCTGGTTTAAGCGGCTTCTTGATCGGCTATGCGGTTAGCAAGAGACGTAAAAGCTGGGGAGCGAACTTTGTTAATGGCCTCGCCTTCTTCCCTTACTTAATGCCATCAATCGCTTTATCTTTAATGTTCTATTTGATGGGCTTGAATCTCAAAATGCTTTCGGCTACTGGCATTATCTTTGTTGCTGTCTTAGTTGGAACTATCAAATACATTCCTATGGCTTCGCGTTCCTCTCTTAACGCCATGATGCAATTATCTGGCGAAATCGAGGAAGCAGGCATAATTCAAGGAATCCCATGGTGGAAGAGAATGACTCACATAGTCTTTCCAATCCAAAAGGCCGCCATTATTTCAGGATTCTTGCTTCCATTCATTTCCTGCATGCGTGAGTATGATTTGTTCGTTTTCATTGGCGGCGATCAACTTACTCTTACGAAATTCATGTTCCAGTTAGAATCAGATGGAGTTCCTGCGCTTGAAAACGCGGCCAACTTCTTCTTGATTGTAGTTATTTTGCTCGTAAATTGGCTTGTTAACGCTCTTACGGGCGCAAGTATTGATAAAGGCGTCGGAGGTAAATAATTATGCCAAAAATTGAATTGATAAATGTTGTAAAAAGATGGGGCGGATTTTATGGCGCCGATCATCTAAACATGACGATAGAAGATAACGGATTCGTGACTTTGCTTGGTCCTTCGGGATGTGGAAAGACAACGACTCTTCGTATGATTGCTGGTTTAGAGACGCCAACGGAAGGAAAAATCATCGTTGACGGAAAAACGATTTTCGATAGTGAAGAAGGAATCAATGTTCCGGCTAGCAAACGACATGTTGGCTTCCTTTTCCAAAACTATGCGTTATGGCCACATATGACCGTTTATAAGAATATTACATTCGGTTTGCAGGAACTAAAAGAAGAAATGCCTTTGATTTCCACTGAGTATATAAAATATAAGAAACTCTCAGAGGTCGTAAAAAACGTCAGAGACATAAAGAAATATATCTCGTATTCATTGGATAAGAATGAAAAAGTTGTGGAAAACAAGGCTCTTCTTTATTTGATCGATGGATTCGAAATATCGATGTCTTCGGCAAAGGAATTATTCAAACTTCATTTTGATACCTTATCAGATGAAGAATGCAATAATATCGCTCTCGCCAAATCTAATGAATTTTTGGAATTAGCAGAGAAGGCGCGATCCAATGTCTCTAAAAAAGGCTATGAATTAAACAATAATGGCGAATTCTTAAAGAATGGCGAAGTGGTAAAAGGAGTTCGTAAGCTCGATAAAGAAGAAATTGATTTACGAGTCAGACATGTCGCGAGAATCGTTCATATCGGTGAATTCATGGATAGATATCCAGCGGAATTGTCCGGTGGACAGCAACAACGTGTTGCCATTGCTCGTACCCTTGCTCCAGGACCAAAGGTAATCTTCATGGACGAGCCTCTTTCTAACCTTGATGCAAAGCTTCGTTTGGAAATGAGATCAGAATTAAAACGTTTGCATCGCGATACGGGGTCAACCTTCATCTATGTTACCCACGATCAACAAGAGGCTATGACCTTAGCAACAAAAATCTGTTTGATCAATAACGGCGTCATTCAACAATATGATGCCCCGCTTGACGTTTACAATTCGCCTAAGAATCTCTTTGTTGCCGACTTCATTGGCTCTCCTAGTATCAACTTTGTCGAAGGAGAGGCAACGCAAAACGGCAAAAACTTATCTTTAAAGATTTTCGATGGAATCGATATCGACTTTGCTCCTAATGAAGAATTCAATCTAGCGGAATTCGCCAAGAAACGCGATGAAGAAATTCTCGAAAAGACAAAGCAAAAAGAGTTGATGCTTGCTCAAAAAGGAGCGGTTGAAAAAGAAAATGCCGACAGGCCTTTCAATTATCACATCGCCAAAGAAAGCGGAACGATTTCCGCCGAAGATGAGCATGATGTTCCAGAGAATATGTTTGTTCTTGGAATAAGGCCTGAATTCATTAAAATCGATCCTAAAAAAGGCGATTTTGATGCTGAAATCTATTCTGCTTTACCTACCGGCATGGAAACGACCGTTAAGCTTAAGATCGGAGACTTCATTTTGACAGGCGTAATCTTTGGTGGAGTTGACTATGTTATGGGAGAAAAGGTTAAAGTTTCCTTCTCTGGCAACGAAATCATGCTCTTTGATCGCAAGAGCGGAGTCTTGATGACCTCTGGCAAGTTAAAAGTTAAATAAGCTTTTACTAACAAACATAATCAATTTATTTGAAAGCTGCCCAGAATTAACTAATGGGCAGCTTTTTTCTACCAGATTCACCTACTTGGGATCGAATAATCGTTGGTTTAGAGAAAACGTGAAATTGAATTATTGATTTTTAGTAATAAAATAATTCTTAGTTGTCGGAGGATAAAAAACTATTATGGCAAAAGCAAAAAGAGAAAAAGGGAAACTTTGGAAAGAATTTAAAGAATTCATCAACAAAGGCAACGCCTTAATGTTGGCCGTCGGTGTCGTCATTGGTGGAGCCTTCAGTGCAATAACAAACGCAGTTGTCAATATCTTATTAAGCGTTTGCACTTGGGCAGTTCCAGGAGGCTTAAAAGGCCTTGTTACCGTTCTTCCAGCACTCAATGACGCTCAAAGAGGGATGGATTCAGCAAACGGATTAGGACAATTCTTTGATGCATCAGCTCTTCAAGGTTTAGCAAGAGCCGAAGCGATTGCAACTTATGGCGAGGATACAGTTAACGAAACGCCTACGCTTATTGAAAACGTCAAAACCACAATCCTTAGCAAATATACGTTGCATGGCACAACCTACACCTATAACATGTCTGCCGTTATCGATTGGGGAACCTTAATTAACGCCGCCATTTCTTTCATTATCATTGCCTTGGTGTTATTTGCGATCGTTAAGACTTACAATTCCATTGTTGCAAAAAAGAAAGAGTTGGATGCGAAGCTTCTCGAAGAATATTATCAAAAACATCCAGAAGAAAGACCTGCACCTGTTGAACCTGGTAAGCCAGAACCAACAGAAAAGGAAATCCTTACTCAAATTCTCATTGAATTAAGAAAAAGTAATGGAGAAAATCCAGCGATTGAAAACAAATAAATTTAAATTCTAAAGACAACTAAACGAAACGGGCCATCGGTCCGTTTTATTTTATGTGGACCAAATGGACAGCCTAAAACCGCCTTCTATGCTGGCAAGACTCGAATAAGACGTGGCGATGATGAATAAAAGCCCTCTGTCTCGCCTCTATAGTTGGCATGAGCGAAGGAGTTAACGACAATTTCTCTTATGGCATCAATTGGAACTTCAGGGATTTCGATTCTTTGGACGTTTCCGCTGCTTTCGACTTTCCATCTGATGCTGTTTTTGATGTAGAGAATGCCTTTATCAATCAAGCTGTAGATGTTGTCTCTCCATCTTTGGATGTCATTGAAATTGATACTTGCATCCGTCGAATAGATGGCTGCCTTTAAAACTACAGGCTGCTTGGATGAGAAAAGATAATAACCTGCATTTGTTAGTTTGTCATCGACAAGAAGACCCAATGCAGAAAGGAGTCCCTCCTCATCGTAGATGGGAAGTGGCTCGAGTCTTCCGCATGATACCGACTGGGAATAGAAACGTTTCAACGCATCGTGGTCAAGTGCTTCCAAGCCATAATTCGTCTTATTGTTTTCCCAAGAAGAGGTGTAATCAAGAGACGCGAAGGTTTCTTTCAATTCTTCCGCCGTCATCTCCTCAGCGCGATCAAAGACCCTCTTGAAGTATCTGCCATAGCTGGAATATGGCTTCTGATTTCCTGAGAAAGCGACATGAAAACGACAAAATGATGCCGTATTCATTCATTTTCCTGGCAATATGGCGCCATCTATGAGTGCCATGAAATTGTTATTCCTAATGACATGGTCTGTTCGCAATCTTTACGTTGGTTTTGCTACTTATAGATTATGAACGTGTTAATTTATAAGGCAGATTAGGTTTTTAAACACAAGCAAGACGAATTGTTAAATGGTGATACTTTTTATCTATGACGCAAGAGAAGTAAAAAAAGCCTTTACAAAAACGATAAGGATACTGACAATGAGTTTTTGTAATTTAGCGTAGGTGCCTTTGCTTGAGGTGGAACCCAAATATTGGACAAGCCAACAGAAGGGCTTTTCTTATTCTAAAGAATTAACGATATATTTTGCGTAGAGAAAGGCGATATTCATGCCGGTCGTTTCTTCAATTCCTTTTAAGAAAGCGTTTGAGTTTACCTCGCAAAGAATCGGTTCTCCGTTTTCTCCGCTTAGAATATCCACTCCACAATAATCAAGCTTTAATATCTGGGCTGCCTTTTCGGCCAAGT
>CAVGNL010000130.1:0-2407 GCA_963630455.1 Prevotella sp. CAG:755 | reverse complement strand
ATGGTCATCGCCGAAAAACGATGCCTATTTCCATAACGTTTACTATAATACTCGTTCTCCACACACTTCCAATCCAAGTCATGTTTCTTATGTTGACTATGATGGAAATATCAGTTATGCATATATAGGCTCTACTGAAGGAGGAATAAGGCCTGCTATAACTTTGAAGATTTCCTAAATTCTTTGAATAAAAGAAAAGCCTTGGCGCAAATCAGGATAAGAAACGATTTGCTCCAAAGCTATTTTTGTTTTTTCGAATATTGTGAATAAATAAAATTCAAAGAAGAGCGTTTTTTTCTAAATAATGTTTAGCATAAGAGCATGATGCTTGTACTTTATATCCTTTTACTTTGGCCATTTGAAGGACTTTTTCGACTAATTTCCTCGCGATTCCTTGTCCTTGAAGAGAGGGTGAGACAATGGTATGAGTTATTTCGATTAGGCCATCGCCAACCAGAGGGAAATCGATTTCGGCTAAGATATTGTTTTCCTCATCTAGGAGAAGATATTTGTCTTCTTTCAAAAGCTCCTTCATTTATTTATGCTCGGTGATTTTAATGGTGGCTTCAGTGCTGCTAAGAGAAGATATTTCGACTTTGAAAGGCAATTCGTTGCCGTTATTCAAATGTGTGCTATTGGCAAAATATTTGCTGTATTTGCTTGAAACGGTCGAATCGCAAAGAGAAAAAACATCGCCCTCATGGAAAAGGTCTTTGTCCATAGAAAAATTACCGCTGCTAAAGGTGCTTCCTTTGGAAGAGATGAAGGTTAGAGAATCGAAATTCTTGTTCTGAGCAACCTCGGTATCGCGTTCTTTGCCATTTGCGCAAGCGACTTCTGGATGGTATGAGTCTGTTTCAAGATTTCCGTTCTTTACTTCATTGTCAGAGTAATAGGCATATGTTTCCCCGCTTAAATTAGCTTTGGCCAAGCGATTATCAACATGCCACATTCTTACTCCAGGAGCGTTATAGCCAGTGCTTTTATAAGAGGAATATGGCGTTTTCGAATCAAGCTCGTTTAAACCAGTCGGAGTAAAGAGTTCAATAAGCACGTATTCATCAAAAGCCGTTTCGTTCCAACCGTTCTTATCGGAAAGAAGGATAAATTCGCCAGTGCTTTCGAAAGAGTGGATTGTCACTTCCGCCGAACCAGAGACATATGTCGGTTTGACCCAATTAAATTGGAATTTGTTAAAAGCGTCGTGGTCTAGAACGTTATTCGACATCATAAGCTTGGCTCCTGAAGGCTCATTGCTAGGATTTTCATCGCTATTGTAGTAGTCATCCGCTCCAAGCATGTGCCCAAATTCATGAATCAAGGTGTGAGCATCGATGCCTGTGTGATTTTTTCTTGTGCCTGTTGCCTCATAGAAAAAATTCAAAGATGACCAGAAATAGGAAAAACCAACGGGCGAAGAGATGCTTTCTGTTGGATATGCCATATCTCCATTCTCATCATAAAAATCCCAATAACGATATGCCCAAAATAAGTCTAGATCCTGATCATAAGAAGGTGCTTCTTCTTGGGCATAAATCATGATTACAGAATCGATGTAACCATCTCTATCTAAATCGAATTGTTGTGTCGAAGAATCGCCATTTTTGCTTTTGAAGGCTTTAACGGCTTTTTTCAGAGCCACAGAAGAGCCCATTTCGCCATATGTTTGATAGAATTTTTTAGCTGTCATCTCCATTGAAACAGGATCGCCATAGGTGAATTCTAGATTAAGCTTCCCATATGATGATTTATTGTAATAGGACTTTAACGATTCCCAGTACTTTGTTTCTGACGCTTCGCCTTGGGTAAGGATTTTGATTTCATTGATTTCGCTTGTCGTAAATGTTTTATCGGTGAAAGTGATAGGCAAAACAAGGATTGGTTGAGTGCCGACTGAGGGGGTGTTCCAATAAATGTCAGTAAGAGAGACGTTTTTGTTAGCCTCAAAATTTTTGGCAACGTTATCTTCTGAATAGTTTGTATCCCATTCTTCGTCATCTTTAGAGCTTGCGCTTGATTGTTTCGAGGAAGAAGAACTTTCTTCAGTGGCGGAAGATGAAGACGCGCTTGAGCTTTCCTCAGAAGAAGTAGAGCTCGTTTCAGATTCCGAAACGGATTGATTTTCCGAAGAAGATGGGGCAAGTGGCTTATTTATGCAAGAAGATAGTAAAAGAAGATTGCCTAATGCTAATATTGATATTTGTTTCCTTTTCATAGTTTTCCTCCAAAGGCAAGCTATATATTATCGTAGGTAGCTTCAAATAGCCTAAAAGAAAATAAAAAAGTTTTCGGAATTGAGAATTTTATTTTTTCTTAGGTAACAAAAATAATCGATAACAAAAGGTTTTAATCAAAAATAAGCTCAATTAAATCGTTATGGCGACCAATTTGGTAATAGGTGCTAGTT
>CAVGNL010000129.1:0-2762 GCA_963630455.1 Prevotella sp. CAG:755 | reverse complement strand
GAAAAAGAAGAAGTCAAACCAGAAGAGAATAAATATCAAGGAATGCTTATCGAAGAACTCGATCTTAGCGTTCGTAGCAACAATTGCCTTAAGAGAGCGGGCATTTCAACTGTCTTAGAACTCACACAAAAGAGCGAAGACGAAATGATGAAAGTTCGTAATCTTGGTAAGAAATCGCTTAAAGAAGTCAAAGAGAAGCTTGCCCAAATGGGATTACACTTCCGTGACTATGTAGGAGAATAATTATGCCAGCACAAGGAAGAAAAAACGTTCACGGTAAAACAGGCGTCCGCTTCAAGGCCGCTTATACCGCTTCTAAAAACTATTCGATGCTTCGTAATGTCGTCTCTGAATTAATCGTTCACGGTCACGTCAACGTGACCTCTGGCGTTACTCCAGAACTCATCACGCTTGCCGCCAAAATGGTTACTTATGCGAAACAAGGCGATCTCGCTGCTCGTAGAGAATGCGAAAAAGTCCTTCGTAAGGGAATCAAAGACGAAAAAGGTGTCGATAGCCTAACAAAGCTCTTCAATGAGATTGGCCCTAAATTCAAAGACCGCAACGGCGGTTATACCAAAGTCTATAAGCTTGGTGCCCGTAAAGGCGACAATGCCGAAGTAGAAATGGTTACCTGGGCAGACTAATCATTAAGAAAAAGAAAGTAGAGATCAAGATATACTTGGTCTCTTTTTGTTATTAAAATTTCCTGTTTTGTTTTATTCTTATTAAGGTAAAAATTTATGAAAAACTATATTTTTGATTTAGATGGCACAACCCTTGATACGATTGAAGGAATACGTATCGCGATCAATACAGCTCTTGCCGATTGCGGATACTCTTATTCTTTTAATCGCGAAGAAACCAAGCATTTAATTGGCGAAGGGGCTGATATTCTTTTGCATCGCGCTTTAAAGGAAAACGATACGCCTGATAATTTTCTTAAGCTCAAAGAAGCATATTTGCCTTTATACCACGATAAGCAGGAAGACAACACATTTCATTTTCCAAACCTAAAAGAAACACTTTGCGAGTTAAAAAACAAAGGGGCCAATTTGTTTATCTGCACAAATAAACCAGATGCTTTTGCTAAACGCATCGTCGAAAAAATGTTTGGAGACGATCTTTTCCTTGAGGTATGTGGGCAAATTGAAGGCTTGCCAGTTAAGCCAGACCCGAGAATCCCTTCTTATTTGATTGCAAAATATCATCTTAAAAAAGAAGAGATTTTATTCGTCGGCGATTCTAAAACGGATGTGGCTACGGCTATTAATTCATCGCTGGCGATGGCGATTTGCCTATGGGGATATGGATTTTATAGTGAAGATTTATTGGCCAAATGCAAATACGTATTTAAAGAAAGCGAAGATTTGTTGAAAACCTATGGAGACTAGCAAGAAAAAATACGTCTTGTCTTTAAGATTATTGCCTTCAATAATCATTGTTTTGGCCTCTTTGGCTTATTCTTTTTCCTATCTCGATTCCCACTCGGCTTATAGATTTCATTATCTTCAAGCGGCATCTTATTTTGGAGTGGGGTCGCTTCTCTTGTTTCTTGATTTTTCTCTTGAGCATTTCTACAAAGACAACAAAAAGCTTTCTTACAATCTTATTTCCGTTTGCCTTTCTTTATGCCAATTGGTATTTTTTGGCATTGCCATCCTCATTTATTTCAAACAACTCCCCGAAACCTCAGATGCCTCAAAACGGATCTTCCCGGCTGTATTGTTGGCTTTGCTTTTGCTTTCGAACACTCTATATCGAATTTTGATTTGGCAAAATAAGTGGCACACAGAAGATAAATTCGGGAATGATATGATTGCCGCATATATTGGCTATATGGGTTTAGGATCCGCTTTGATTGTTTCCTTTCCTTATTCGGCTATTCTTGTTTTTGCCAATGAGGTCAAATTTGGGTATTTAGGAATCCTTTCGATCGTCTCGCTTGCTTCAGGAATTCTCGAGGCTTTGATCGGCACTCTTTGGCTTTCTTGGGGAAAGATGAGAGAGACATCGAAGTCGAATATTTTCTTTTATTTGACTCTGTTTGCCTTTTTTGCTTCTGTCGCAGGCATTATCGCCTCTTCTTTTAGCTATAGCGATGCTTCAATCAATTTAAGCACGGGGATTTGGTGCTGGGCGAATTATGGCGCCTCAGCGCTTCTATTGGGCTTGGGACACCTTTATTTGAATTATCTTCAACGTTGCTGATTTGCTTTAGACTGCTATAAGAATCAAAAAACACTCATCTATTCCTATCTTTTTAATTTTCATGAGAGGAACTCTTTTTACTCTTGGAATTGCTCAAAAACACTCCAAGGACTAAAATTACATCGTTTAAGAAAGGACGTTTTTATGCACGAATTGAAACTGTTTAATTCTTTAGGAATGAAAGAAGAAATCTTCAAACCTATTATTGATGGGAAGGTTTCAATTTATTGTTGCGGGCCAACGGTATATAACGATCCGCATATTGGCAATTTTCGTCCTGTAATCACTTTCGATGTGCTAAGAAGGCTATTGATTCATCTTGGGTATGAAGTTACTTTCGTTTCTAATTACACAGATGTTGACGACAAAATCATCAATCGGGCTAAAGAATTAGGGATAAGCGAAAAAGAATTAACCACGTCAGTCATCAGCGAATATCGCCGTTTGGTAACGGAAGTCGGCGCTCTCCAACCGGATTTCACGCCGACACCGACTGTTTATATGCCCCAAATTATCTCTTATGTAGAAGATCTTGTCATGAAGGGATACGC
>CAVGNL010000128.1:0-4009 GCA_963630455.1 Prevotella sp. CAG:755 | reverse complement strand
CGTATTATCTTTGCTTAACCTATTGAATTTCTTGCCATTGTCGTTAAATTAGGAACTTGTCTAAATATATAAGTGGCTTAGGCCACTTTTTGTTTTGCGCTAAATAGACAGTGTTTCGCTTAAAACATATAATGTTTAGCGTCAATTTTGTTTGAAAGGATAGACCATGGAGCATTCAGAAGCGTTTAAAAAATTAGAGCCTTATTTAAAGGAGATAAGACACATAAATTATCTTTCGAGTTTACTATATTACGATTTAGCTACATCAGCTCCTGAAAAAGCCTTGACGATGCAAAACGATTTAATCAACGAGCAAAGCGAAAAAGCGGCGAAAATATTCGCGTCCGAAGATTTTGCCAACAAAGTCAACGATTTGCTATCCACGCCAAGCCTTCCAAAAGAAGAAAAAAGGCTTGCTGACTCATTATCCTATAACATCGAATTGCTCAAAAAAATGCCAATTGAGGAATACATGAAAGCCAGAAAAGCGTTTTCACAATCTAACGAAATGTGGCGCTCTTTCAAGGAAAGTGATGAATTCGAAAAATGGCTTCCTTATTGGAAGGAATGCATTTATTACGCAAGAAAAATAGATACTTTGATGATAAAGGAAGACATGTCTTCTCCTTATGACGCCGCCTTAGACATGTACGAGCCCGGAGAAAGATGTTCTGATTTAGATGCAATATTCGCTCCAATAAAAGAATGCATTAAAAATCTCTTGCCAAAAGTGCTCAAACAACAATCAAATTTTAAAATTACCCCGTTAAAGCCTTATTCAATTGATTCGCAAAGACATTTAGCTTATGCATTATTAGAATGGGAAAAATATGATTTAAGCAAAGGCTGTTTAAGAGAATCTATGCATCCTTTCACGATTGATATATCACAATTTGACACGCGCATAACAACTGAATATTCTCTTAGTGATTGGAGAGCGGCGGCCTATTCAGAAATTCATGAGGCCGGACACGCTCTTGAATTCCAGAATAAGCCTCAAGAAATGTATGACAACTATCTTGAATCAATTAATACGGCCGCAATTTGCGAAACGCATTCTCGCCTTTATGAAAATATAATCGCAAGATCGTTAGAATTTATGCCAACATTCAAAAAGTTATGCGCAACGCATCTCGATCCTTCTTTTGAAAATATGAGCATTAAAGATTTTTATCGTTTAATCAATTATGTTAAGCCGATAACAAATCGCTGCGATTCTGATGAATTAACGTATTCTCTTCATATAATCATCCGCTATGAAATAGAAAAGGATTTGATAAACGGAAAGATAGAATGTGAAGACGTTCCCGAAATCTGGAAGAAAAAATACAAAGAATATCTTGGAGTCGATGTCCCAAACAATAAGGAAGGATGCATGCAAGATATCCATTGGACAGACAATGAAATAGGCTATTTCCCCTCATATCTATTGGGAAACATCTATGGAGCGATGATTTTCGAGAAAATGGAAAAAGATATTGGAGCAAGGCAATTGATCAAAGAAAACAGAATGGATAAGATTTTGGCCTATTTAAGAGACAACGATTACAAATACGACTGGATGGAGCCTAAGGATTGGATCAAAAAAGTAACAGGCAAAGACTTAACAAGCGAACCATTCATCCATTATTTGGAAGAAAAATATGGGAAATTATATGACTAATGTCGAAAAGGCTAAAGAATTGTTGCTTTCTGGGAATTATACCCTTGTTTTGATTAGCAATGATGATATTCAAACGGACACTTTAAGAGGAGTTCATCCGCTTTTAAATAGATATGGCAAAGACTATTCTAAGTATTCTGCAGCCGATAAAGTTATCGGAAAAGGTGCTGCGCTATTATATGTTCTATTAAACATCAAACACATCTATTGCAAAACAATCTCTAAACCTGCGCTCGAGGTTATGAAGAAATACGAAATCGATGTTGAATACGATGAGCTTGTTCCGAATATAATTAATCATTTTAAAAATGGTCTTTGCCCTATTGAGCAAGCAACAATGAATATAGATAACCCAAAAGAGGCCATCTGTGCAATTGAAACGAAATTAAAAGAACTTGGTGAGAAATAAATTGACAAGCGCCGTTTCAACAGCGTCTTTACCTTTAAAAATAAAAAACTGCTTAAATCTAATAAGACTTTCAGCAGTTTTTTTCTTTGAGAAACGCTATTAGTTAACGTTATCGGCACTAAATAAAAAGCTATCAAATAGGCAGGACGCTAAAACGGATAATTTTTTATCGTCGCGTTGCTTATTCTTATAAGCGGTTTGTGAATTGTGTTTTTTATTCATCATACGTTTTTCCTCCTTCGAAATATAACCCGACAAAAGTCAGGAAACGAGAGTATATCAAAAGAAAACCATCAAAGCAAGAACGAATTTATTTTATTATTGACACTTTGTCATTTGATATTGTAGACTTTTGTTAGCCTAAATTTAGGAAAGATGGCCTTAAGGGGAACGTTTGATTCATGGGTTCAAGCGTGTTAGGTCATCTTTTTTAAATTTTCTTGAAATATATTTCTTCTTTTACTTTTATGTCTTTTTTCTTTAAGAGGCGTAAATCAAGATCAAGATTTTTAGGGGTTAATCTTAAAAATTGCAAGTCGTTACTATAATCATACTCAAGAAATATATACCCATGATTTATTAGGTAATGTACCCTGTTTTTTATCTTCCTTTTTGAAATTGATGATAAATACGAATATGAACTGCTGAAAGACAATTCTTTAGTTCTTTTATCTCCTTCAAGCAACAACGCCAAGCCTTCTAAAGTAGCAGCATATCCTTCATTTTCAAGAGTATAAATTGCATCAAGAATTACTTTTTGTTCGCTTCGAGTCTTGTTTTCATCTTGACTATTATAATGCATTTAACTTGCTAATAAGGTTGCCAGAAATTAGAATATCTCACGTTATGGCAGATGAATTAATTGAAAAGCAAATTGAGGAAGTTCTCGATAAAGTCCGCCCTTTCCTTAAAAGAGAAGGTGGAGATATTGAATACATTGGTTTTAAAGATGGAGTAGTTTATGTGAGGATGGTCGGCGCATGCAATGGTTGTTTGTATGCAGATGCGGACATCTCTCAAGGAGTTGAGATCATTCTTATGGAAGAAGTTCCTGGCGTTATTCGATGCGACGCTTCAATGAATGTGCCAGAAGACGTAATGAATGAGTACTTAGATCGCAAAGGCAAAGAACTAAAAACCCCAGAAAATTAATAACGAATTAGAAAAAAAGGCGGAAACGGCTTTTTTAAGCCTAAAAAGTCTATGAAACAAATCGCTGATATTAAAGAAATGAAATATATAATTCTCGATGATGCGTTGGTTTTTCTTATCCAATTTCTTAATAATGAATGTTCTCTTTCTTATTTGCCGTAACGTAGCCTTGGCGATTATAGACATCTTCACGATTATATTTCATTTCTTCCATATTTGGCGGAACTAGCATAACTCCTCCTGCTTCTTTGAGAATGATATCTCCAGCTGCAACATCCCATTCTTTCGTTCCTGCGGAACAACGATAAGAAATATCGGCTTGCCCATCCGCTATGAAGCAGAATTTCATTGCCGCACCCAAAGGGTTTACTGAGGCATAAAGCTCCGGATGCTTCTCATATATAGCTTTTTCTTTTTCGTTGAAAAAAGAACATGAACGGACTGCGCGTAAATTATTAATTCTGTCACTAACATGTATTTCGACCTTTTCAGACCCGTTTTTTTGTTTAAACGCTCCACTACCTTTGCTTGCAAAATAAACAGTGTCAAGCATAGGAATATTAATAACTCCAGCAACGACTTCATGCTGATGAACTAGAGCAATATTGGTCGTAAATTGTCCATTTTTGGAAACGAATTCTTTCGTTCCATCAACAGGGTCAATTACAAATATATATTCTTTTGAGAGTCTCTCTTTAGTGTCTTTACTCTCTTCGGTTAAAAAACCATATTCAGGGAATTCATTTGCTAAAATCTTACGAATTAGCTCATCAGCTCCTCTATCG
>CAVGNL010000127.1:0-10507 GCA_963630455.1 Prevotella sp. CAG:755 | reverse complement strand
CAATTTAGCCGCCTTATTTAATGATCTCTTATAAATCCACACAATTTATTGATGATGTTCCATCGAGATCTGGGCCAAAGAATTTAGCAAAACGCTTCTTTAGATCATCGACTTCTTTTAAGGCATCATATCCTCTATAAATCGAGATGCATTCACAGAAATCATCCTTCGTTAAAGAAAGCTGATAACCATCTTCAAGCGTAAAGATGATGCATTGGGTGTCCAAAAACTGATATGTGACTCCGGTTTCCTTGCTGGTGGCTACCTGGTCCGTGTTGATCAACGTTATTTTTGAAATCGTTTGATTGATTTCCTCTTCGATGAACTCATTTCCTTCGAGACTTGATTTTATTTTTCCTTCATACTCATGGAACTTGATGGAACTTAGATCCTCCTTGGATTTGAAATAATCCATTGGTGCTTGGTAATCTTCGAAGATGTACGTCTTATCGCCTATGACGAGATAAACGATTCCATAGGAAGTGGGCGTGAACCTGAAAGGCTCGTGAATGATAGAATTGAGCTTTTTGCCTTTGAGGGATTTCAATAGGCTGATAGTCTTGCTATCGATTTGATTATTAGTTGTTTTCATCTTTATTTTCATCTCTTTTAAAAAAAGTATTTTGTGGCCGACGATTCCTGTTGGTCGTTCGATTCATTATCCGGGTATTTCCAGATACACATGATTGCATTCATTATATCTTTTTAAACAACATCCTGCGCTCATCCATACCCTTTCGAAGAATGATTTTAATCATATGAAAATATACACGTTTAATTGAAAATCAAGTTTCTGCTAGTTTTTATAAGCAAAAGCTATTCAGCGTCTTTTTGTTTCTCTTTGCGCTTGTCGATAAAGAAAGGCACAAAATACAATCCAGCGCTTCCGAATAATCCAACAAAGAAAAGAGGAACTCCTATTCTATAAGACTTCAAGCCGACCCATTTAAGAGAGGCCTTATATGTGCCTTCTTTTAAATTGAAACTAATGAGACCGTCAACGTTAACGCAAGATACGGTGTAAGAAGAATCACCACTTAGAACGAGATCGTAGCCTTCATAATAGAATTGGGGAAGCTGAACCAAAGTCTGAGAGGTAAGAACCGTTAAATTAAATTCGGCTTCAGGAGAGTTTAGATAAGTTATTTCCATATCTCCATCGCCTTCCAGAAAAACTGGCGAAAGATATTTTTCCATTCCCCATTGATAGGATATGCCGCTTCGCGTATATATTTCAGCGCGTATCTCTTTGTATAAAGAGTTTGAATATTTGCTCACATAATTAGAGTCCCTAAAACAAGCTGGCGTATATTCGTTTTGTGATCCTTGATTACGAATCGTTTTAGCCATCGAAATGTTTGGTTCGGACACGCTCCCTTCTCCGGCTTGAAGACAAAAACGCTTATCAATAATGCCCATGCAAGAGAGATAGCATATTCCGAATAGCAAAGCCAAAGAGCCTTGTACGTATTTCTTTTTGCCAAACGGGCGAACGATGTAACAAAGCAAAATGGCCGCGATAAAGAAGAGCAAACTCCAAAATCTCCAAGCGAATTGCCCTTGCAAGAATATTTTTGGAACGATGTGCCATATCTGTCCCCAATAAATAAAAAGGAAACAAAGGACGAAAAGAAGCAAACACCAATAAAGAGCGGGAGATTTTGCCTCTTCGATGATTTCTCTTTTCGACTCCAACCACTCATATTTTTCTTTTTGAGAAGTTCCGATAACAAAAATGGAAATCGAAAAAAGAGGGATAATCAAAAACACTTCAGGGCGTCTGCACCAAATTAAAGGCAATAAAGAAACGAGCGAAGCGCAAATGGAACCGATAAATGGTTTTTCTTTCTTTTCTAAAAAACACATCAAAAATATCGAAAGCGAGCCAAAGAAAGCAAAATAAACATAATCAAGCGACCAGGATAGCCAAGATTCGTTGTATATGTTTGGAAAATTATAGTTAGGGGCGATTTCACTTGTCCAATCAGGCCTTAAAAAACCGCTGAACAATCCCGATTCTCGCATTGAATCGATGATATGCTCAACATTTGTCCACATTAAAGAAGAGTTGCTGATGTTGTAAAGACCGGAGTTTGAGTAATGTAACATCGGAAAAATGTAGAAAGAAACCAAACAAAAAACAATAACTACAGAAGAAACCGTATAAATCAGCGCTCTTTTGTTTGTGAAAATTCCAATAAATCCTTTGTAATGGCAAAGTAAGTAAACAAAAGCGGCGATTATGCCGATCATCGCCGTGAAAGGATGGCACAAAAGAAGGCAAGAAACTCCAAATACACAAGATAAAAACGCTTGTGGTCGATAATCCTTGTTGGCTAAATCGTAAACTCCTAAAAAAAGCAATGGATAGAAGCTTATGGCCAAAGCTTCTGGATAAGCACCGCGATATAAAATGCAATTAACTCTATATGGGGAAAATATCAGACATATAGAAATCATCAAGGCGCAAATTTCGTTTTTGCAAAGCTTTTTCCCTAACTTGAACATCCATACTCCCATAAGAAACGTAAGAGCTATAGTCACGATTTTCCAACTCATTCCTATAGATATGAATGGGCAAATAAGATGAATAAAAGCAACAAGGAAGTGGCTTAATGGGCCGTAAAACAAATAGGTTCCAACACCCAAATTCCCCATTAGCGTATGCGATGGAGTTACGCCAAAAAAACCATTTCTCCATCCTTCAGAAAGATCCCATGACCACAGACGATGCCAAAGGACATCGGTGCCATTAGGCAAATTGTCACCTGTTACTAAATAGGATACAAAGGGCAAAAAAGAAGCTATGAGTATAAGCAAATACGGCAAACAAGTGCCCAAAATCTTTAAAAATGTATTCTTTTTGGGCGTTATTGTTTCCCTCTTTCTGATGAATGCTAGCATTCATTAATTATATGTGTACTTGCTTCCTTTGTAAAAATAAAGCGTTTACCAGTTTATCGTTTAAAGGTTTTTCAATCCTTTATCTTCTTAGATGCTTAGTTGTAGAATTAAACCATGACAAAGATTATATCGATAGCAAATCAAAAAGGCGGCGTTGGAAAAACGACAACGGCAATAAACCTATCTAGCGCTTTAGCTCAAAACGGCAAAAAAGTTCTTCTTGTCGATTTCGACTCTCAAGGAAACGCTACAAGAGGGCTTGGTTTTCAAGTCGCCCAGATGCCAGTGACTATTTTTGAAGCAATCACAAAGCAGATGGATATAAATTTTGCGATTAAAACCACATCGGTTAAGAATTTGGATTTGATTCCAGCTAATCTTCGGCTCGTCTCATTGGAAACGTATGTTAGTTCGCATAATTTCGAAAATCCTTTCTTTTTGCTCAAAGAGCGCTTAGCCGAAATAAAGGCTCAATACGATTTCATCATCATTGATTGCCCACCTTCTTTAGGCTTGCTTTGCTTAAATGCCCTTGTCGCTTCGACTTCGGTTTTGATACCTGTGCAATGCGAATATTTTGCTATGGAGGCGGTGGCTTCAATCCTTTCGACGATCACAAAAGTTCAAAAAGATTACAACCACGATTTAAAAATCGAGGGATTTTTGCTTACGATGTACGAATCTAATACCTCTCTTTGCACAGAGGTCGCTCAACAAGTAAGAGGTCTTTTCAAGGAAAATACATTCTTAACGAGCATTCCTCGAAATATATCCATCCCCGAGGCTAGCGCCCATGGCGAAGCGGTAACCACCTATCGTCCATCTGCCAAGGGATCAATTGCTTATTTTGCTCTTGCAAGAGAAATCATCGAATATGCAAAAAAGAAAGAATAATCCATCTTTAAAGGAACTTTTGACACGTTATTCGCAAAACGACGTCATTGCCGAGATGGAAAGAGAATACGCTTCGATATCTTCAAAAAGCCTCCCTTTATCTTCTATCGATGATAACCATGTCGTCAAAAAAGTATCGTTTCCTTCTGAAATGGTTGATGCCTTGGGCGAATCTCTCAAAGAAAAAGGATTTTTCTCGCCTTTGCTTGTCAGGCCTTCCGGAACACATTACGAACTCATTCTTGGCAGAAAACGTTTTGTTGGTGCTAAAAAAGCGAAAATAGCCTATGTTCCTTGCATTATCAAGGATGTTTCCGATGAGGAAATGTTACTTACTTTGCTTGCTGATACGCGTGATCAAAGGGAGGGCAACGTTGTTGAAATGGCTTTGATTTTTGAAGCCTTGCAAGATAAATACGCATATTCCCAAAAAACCTTGGGAGAGGTTGCCCATCTTTCAAGAAGCCAGGTGACTAACATTCTACGGCTTCTCCATTTGCCTGATGAAATTCTTAACGAAGTAATGCTTGGGAAACTATCTTATGGTCATGCGAGAGCTATCGCCTCTCTTTCGGATAAGAAAATACAAGACGTGGCAAAAAAGATACATGAGGAGCATCTATCCGTAAGGGAAACTGAATATATCGCTAAAAGTCTTCAAGAGAAAGAAAACGATTCACCTTCTTTAGAATCGATCAAAGCTCGAAGCGGCGCCAATAAAATAACGATCAAAAAGAAATCTGTTACCTTATATTTTTCTTCTACAGCTGAACGTGATGATTTCTTAAACGAAAACAAATAGCGTCTATAACGATTCTATGAATTATTGACAAGCATTCATATGGTGCTAGACTAGAGAAGTACTTCAGGGCGACGTGTGATTCGTCGATTGGTGGTTATAGCCCACGAGCATTAGCATGAATTGGTGAAATCCCAATGCCAACGGTAAAGTCCGGATTGAAAGAAGCCGACGTTTTTTCAATAATCGTCCTCTGAATGCGTTCGGAGGATTTTTTATGGGTCAATTTTGGAATTATTTGGCTGTTATCGGTGGCGTAACGTTTGCGGTGGCCGTTGTTGTCGTTTATAGCCGTTTTCAAAGCAACAAAGAATACAATCCCGTCAAATTTGTTGCCCGTGTAGGGGTTTTTGCTGCCATTTCAACTATTCTTTATGTTGTACCGATATTTTCTATAAGTTTGCCTTTTGTTCCGTCTTTCATGAGTCTTCATTTCGATGAAGTTCCTGCGATGATTGCTGGATATGCATATGGACCGCTTGTTGGAGAGACGGTCTTGCTTGTCAAAACCATCATCAAGCTTCCTGCGACTCATTCGATGTGCGTTGGTGAATTAGCCGATTTCATTTTCTCTAGCGTTTATATTTTGCCTGCGACTTTTATTTATAAAAAATTACGTAACATGAAGGGCGTTTTTATTGGTTTCGGTATCTCAAGCCTTCTTCAAATCCTTACCGCAATGACTTTGAACGTCTATTGGATTTTGCCTTTTTATATGAATGTTATGGGATATCCAGCTTCTCAACTTATGGAGATGTGTCAAAAAGCCATTCCATTAATTACAGATTTAGAATGGTCTTATGCGTTTTTTGGAGTCATGCCGCTAAATGTCATTAAAGATATAAGCGTTTTTATCATTACGTTTCTGGTTTATCGAACCATCAGAAAGGCTCTTCATTGGGAAAAGAGCCCAACTAATAACATCTAGTTTTTCAAAAATCTTCCCAATGGAACAAGCGGAATTAGAGGATTCAAAAACATAAAAGCGTTCTATTTTCTGTTTCTTCAAGACTTAACCTATTCGCACATATTTTAATTATCTAAAAATCCTACTTATTTCTTGCGTGTTTTAAGAAGGAATTCTATTTTGCCAACTGTTCTGCCGTTTCAATCACTTCGAATTGCTTAAAGACCTTTCTTTCTAAAACAATCGTTACGGGGATATAGATCACATCAACGATTGCCCAACTAAGAGGGTAGGTGAAATACAGCCAAAAAATCGTATGGAAATACTCTAATTGGAATAATGTGTAGAGGAAAAGAATTCTTGTGCCGGTAACTCCAAGTAAGGTTATCAAAGCGGGGGCCATCGATTTTTTCATGCCTCTTAAGTATTGCCCATCGACATCCATGATGCCATCTAGACAATAAGTGAAAATCATTAAGAACATTCTTTCTTTTCCAGCGGCGAGAGCGCTTAAGCGGTTCGTTCCTTCTCCTTCAGTAACGAAAACGCCCAATATTTGGTACGGCAGAAGCAACACTATAAGCGAGCATATTCCCCAATATATCATCATCCACGCCATCGAATACCAGTATACTTTTCGAATGTTATCTTTCTTTCTGGCTCCGTAATTTTGGCCAACAAAGGAAACGCAAGTCATGGCCGCGGCGTCTATGAAGGCATAAACGTACCCTTCAATCTGAGAGGAGGCTGATGCTCCCGCGACAATTTCCGTTTGTGAAATAAGAACTCCATCGATCGAATAATTTGTGATCGTGTATAAACTTGACTGAATTAAAACGTTGGGAATATTGAATCCTAAAGCTTGGACGCCAGCTGGAAGACCGATTTTAACGATGTTGCCAAGGCACTTCCCATCAATTCTCATCTCTTTCCATTTAATATATACATAGCCTTTTTTGTTGGCCCATAGCCATAAAACAGTGAGGATTGCTGAGACCGCTTCAGAAAGAATCGTTGCCCATGCAACGCCAGCGACATCCATATTTGCGCAAATGACAAAAACCAAATCGAAGATGATATTTATTGCTCCGGAAATAAAAAGGATATAAAGAGGTCTCTTCGAGTCCCCTAAGGCTCTTAGACATTGTGAGCCAAAATTATAAACCAATAGAAAAGGAGCGCCTAAGAAATATATTTTCAAATATAAAGCGGCATTTTCTAACAATTCATCAGGTGTATCCATGAGCTCTAACAGATATGGGGCGAGGAAAAAACCAACCACGCCAACGAAAACGCCGATGATTAAAGAAAATATCAAAGACGTATGTAGGACTTTTTCAGCCACGTCTTTTCGATTTGCCCCTTTGGCGTTTCCCAAAACGACGTTTGCTCCTACCGCCATCGAAACGAAAAAGGCCACGATTAAGTTGATGAGAGCTGAATTGCTTCCAACAGCCGACATAGAGTTCGTCCCCCCTCCAAAATGAGAGACGGTATATAAGTCAATCGTCGTGTAAAGCAATTGAAGAACGGTCGTCAAAGCCATCGGCAGGGAGAAAATTGCTATTTTCCAGAAGAGATTGCCATTCGTTAGATCCATTTCTTGGAATCGAGTTTTCCTAACATTTCCCATAACAAAATTATGCACCTAAATAATTATTCGCAAACGAAAGATATTTTAGACCTATTATATGCGGTTTCAATACGATACGAAAAAAGAGCCTCATCAAAGGCTCTAAATTTCTAAAAATAATTATTAGCGGGAGATTGCTGCGACTGGGCAAGAAGCAATGACATCATCGACTGCGCTTTCATCTGCATCAGCAATAACGACAGACTTTCCGTCATCATCAAAGGCGAAAACATCTGGTAAGCTAGAGACACAAAGACCGCATCCGATGCAAGCATCGGCATCAACTGTAACTTTAACCATTATCATAATCCTCCTCAAAGAGTATGGTTATTTTAAGGCAAGAAAATCACCTTTCAAATAGCAAAAAATGAGCGTTTTCCACTGTTAGTTTTTTATAACTTCTCAAAAGACCAAAAAAAGGCTTTTTTCTACCATTTTTTGGATGTTAAGTTTGTTCCCTTTAATCTTTCTATAAACTTATATTTTGCCTAATTTAGGTAATGAAAGACAAAGCGTTTTTGAGTAAAATACCTTAGTATGAAAACAAGGGTCGAGAAATACAAAAAATATCGTGAGAGAATTCTTAAAACTCCTGATGAGAAATTTGAGAGCAAAAAAACGAGAAGAGTGGAAGTTTCCAGTGAAGAGATTAAATCCGAAACTCCTTATACGGCCTATAGGAAAAAGGAAATTAAGATGTATTCCCTCAAAGGAACGATATTTTTCATCGTTTTGATTTTCTTTGTTCTAATCTACTTGTTTTGGGTGAGGTGATCAGATGGATAAACTAATTTCTATTGCAATAGATGGCCCGGCAGCCGCGGGAAAATCGACGGTCGCAAAAAAAGTGGCCAAAGAACTTAATTTTACCTATATAGATACCGGGGCAATGTATCGAGCGGTGACTTTGGCCGTTTTAAAGGCGGAGAAGGATCCTAAGAAAGAAGAAGATGCGCTTGAGATTCTTAAGAGAATCGATATCGATTTGAAAGAGGATGGACGCGTTTTTTGTAATTCCCTGGACGTTACGAAAGAAATCAGAAAAACCAATGTCTCTGGGAATGTAAGCTATATCGCAGCCATGAAACCTGTTAGATTGGCTTTGATTGATATGCAAAGAAAATTTGCCGAAAAAGAGTCGGTTGTGATGGATGGAAGGGATATTGGCTCATATGTGCTTCCTAATGCTCAAGTGAAGATTTTTCAAATCGCCTCACCGGAAATCAGAGCAAAACGTCGTTTCGAAGAAGACAAAGAAAAAGGAATAGATGTCACTTACGAAGAAGTTTTAGAAGAAGTCAAAAAACGTGATTACATTGACTCTCATCGCGATTTCGATCCGTTAATGGCGGCTGAAGATTCCATTAATTTAGATACGTCTGATATGAATATCGATGAAGTTGTTTCGGCGATTTTGAAAATAGTTAAAGAGAAAACGGGGTTGGAGGTGAAAAAATGTCATTAGGAACTTTAGCGCTCGTAGGCTCTCCATCAAGTGGAAAATCAACGATTTTTAACCGTATTCTCGGAGAAAGAAAATCAATCGTTGAGCCAACCCCAGGCGTAACAAGAGATAGAATTTATGGCAAGGCAACGTGGCTCACAAAAGAATTCACGATAATCGATACTGGCGGAATTGAAGTGGCCAACGCGGCATTCCAAAAATCGATTCGCGCTCAAGTGGAAGTGGCGCTTGCTGAAGCTGATGTCATTGCTTTTGTCGTTGATGGCAAAAAAGGCTTATCTGGAGATGATCGATTCATCGCTAAGATGCTATACAAAACAAATAAACCAAAGATTCTTTTGGTAAATAAAATTGACAACATTCAAGAAATAGGCAATATGTCTGAATTCTATCGCCTAGGCTTAGGAGATCCTCTTTTTTGTTCTGGAGCACACGGCATTGGCATTGGGGATTTTCTTGATAAGGTTATTAAAATGCTGCCGGAAAAAGAGGAAAAGCAGTATGGCGACGCCATTACTTTTTCGATAATCGGGCGTCCAAACGTTGGGAAAAGCTCTTTGACTAACAAACTTCTTCACTCTGAGAGGGTTTTAGTCTCAAATATCGCCGGAACAACAAGAGACTCAATTGACACCCCCTTTACATATCAGGATCAGTCATATGTTGTAATTGATACCGCCGGTTTGGTTAAGCGCGGCAGAATTTTCGAGGCAATCGACAAATACGCGGCCTTAAGAGCTCTTTCTTCAATCGAAAGATCGGAAGTCGTTCTTTTGGTCATTGATGGATCTGGTCCTCTTTTGGAACAAGACAAACATGTTTTGGGATATGCGATGGACGCTTCTAAGGCGGTTATCGTTGTCGTTAACAAGTGGGATGAAGCTAAAAAGAAAAACAAACAAGACTTTACAAAGGAACTTCGCACTCAGCTAAAATTCCTTGATTATGCCCCGATCGTTTATACGTCCGCTCTTACGGGGTCTGGCATTAACGATATTTTCCCTTTGATCAATTCGTGCTATTCCGCCTTCCATCGAAGAATTCCAACTCCGGTTTTAAACGACATCATTCGTGATGCTCAAGAAATGAATCCAACTCCAGAATTCAACCACGGCAGGTTGAAAATCGTTTTCTCGGAAGAAGTCTCTGTCTGTCCTCCGACTTTCGTTATGTTTTGCAACAACCCTAAAACAGCACATTTCTCTTATACTCGTTATTTAGAGAATAGGATTAGAGAATCCTTTGATTTCGAAGGAACGCCGATAAAAATCATTTATCGAACGAGAAAATAGGAAATAATCAGTTTAAAATCAAAAATATTTTCCAAAGAAAAAACCATTTTAGCAAACCTAGATTTTATCGATATTTTAATTAATCATATTTAAAAAACATTCGATAAAACCTAGGTTTTTTTATTTTCGCTTAAAGTAAGCGCTTTCAAAAGAATGAATATTATTAACATCAAAAACACATAAAACTTCGATAATACGTGAAGTTTTTGCTTGTAAAAATATTTATAAAGTGTTAACTTTTAAGCAGAAAATTTAGCAAAGGAGGAACATCTACCATGAATAAAGCTGAATTAGTCGAAGCAGTTGCTGTTAAGAGCCAAGTCGCAAAGAGAGACGCCGAAGCCGTCATCGATGCAGTTTTCGAAGTCATATCTGATTCCATCGCCAAAGGTGATACTGTCAAAATCTCCGGATTCGGAATCTTCTCCAAGAAAGAACGTGCCGCCCGTGAAGGAACAAATCCATCCAGCGGTGCCAAAATTGAGATCCCAGCCAGCAATTCTGTTGGTTTCAAGGTTTCCAAAACCCTCAAAGAAAAACTTAACTAATTTCTTATTAGCAAAAGAGTTCGGCCATTCTTCGGAATGGCCTTTTTCACACATCGAAACAATGC
>CAVGNL010000126.1:0-4381 GCA_963630455.1 Prevotella sp. CAG:755 | reverse complement strand
CAAGTCTAGCTTATCTTCGTTTTATTCAGCGTGGCTAAACGATAAAATCTGAATTTCGTATGGTTCAGAAGTCTCAACAACAATTTTATCATTGGAAACGCCCTTGCCCATTAGAGCTTTTCCTAAAGGCGAAGAAGCCGAGATTTTCGCTGGGGAAGCAAGTACATCGCTTTCATCGCTGGAAACGACTTGGACGGTGATTTCTGCTTTCTTTTTCAAGTTTTTGAAAGTGACCAGATCCGTGATGCTGATCGTTTTCGAGGAGAGGTTATCGGCTGTGGCGGCATGCTCAAGTTTGTACGTTAATTCTGCGATTCTTGATTCGATTTCGCCTTGTCTTTTCTTTGCGGCATCGTAGTCAGCGTTTTCTGATAAATCGCCTTGGGAACGAGCGAGTTGAAGAGCTTCAAGATTTGCTGGATTTTGAACGTTGATTAAATCGTTGAGCTCAGCTTTTATCTCCTCCAATTTTTTAGTTGTATATATAACTTTTTTATCGTCTTTCATGTTTTTCTCCTTAATAAAGCGTTTAAATTATATTAAATAAATTATTTAATGCAAAAAGAAACTACTTCATTCCTTCTATTTTTGGATCGTTTTCGTAAGCGTCGAGAACCTCGCATGCCTCTTCGTATTCCTCTTCGGAAACGTTTTCGAGCGTTGTTCCATCTTTCGAGGCCATGACTATCAAAGAATCCTCATCTTCTTCCTTATAGATGAAATAATAGGTCGTATTTCTTTCATCCACACGATAAAAGAAATAGATTTTCCATTCTTCAGTTGTTCCGTCTTCTTTTGTTATAGCAATTGTATTATCGTTGATTTCTAACATTCTTAGCTCCTTATAAGATTGATTTGATTTCGTTAAAGGCCTCGGAAAGATTTGATGTTGTCTTCAATTGCCCGGAAGCCATTTCCGGTCTTCCCCCGCCAGAGCCTCCTAAATGTTTGACTATCATTTTGATAACGTCACCAGCCTTCGCTTTCTTAAGAGCTTCGCCATTGACGAAGGAAACAACTGGTCTTGCGCCTTCGCTTCCACCGATAAGAACGAAAATGTAATCAGAGCAAGAAGATTTTAAAGAATCTCCTAAAGTAAGCAGTTCTTGGCGTGAAAGGCCTTCTTTAACGATTCCTAAGAAAGAGATGCCGTTAATTTTCTCAATCTTTGAGGAGATGTTCTTGGCTTCAAATGAAGACAGTTTTTCTTTCGCTTCGGAAAGTTGCTTCTTCAAAGAAGCTTCTTCGCTTATTAACGTGGATATGCGTTTTGATAATTCAACATCGTTGCAGCCTAAAATATTCTCCGCATTCGATAAGGCGGATGTTCTCTTTGAAAGATAGTGGAACGCGCCGAGAGATGTTAAAGCTTGAATTCTTCTTACACCAGAAGAAACGGCATCATCGCTTTGAATGACGAAAATACCGATTTCGGATGTGTTTTTAACGTGCGTGCCTCCGCAGAATTCTCTGCTATAAGTAGAAAATTCCACAACGCGGACGGTATCCCCGTATTTTTCGGAGAATTCCATTTCGGCGCCGATTTTCTTTGCCTCATCTAGCGGAAGTATTTCCGTTTTTTCTTCAATTCCTTCCGATATTTTGTTATTCACCTCTTCTTCGATTGCCTTTATTTCATCATATGAAAGCTTATGATCCGTTTCGTAATCGAAACGCAAATAGTTTTCGTCGACATAAGAGCCCATTTGCTTAGAGTGCTTTTTTAAGATGTTATTGAGGGTGGAATGAAGCAAATGCGTTGCGGAGTGGTTTCTTTCGATTAATCTTCTTCTCTCTTTGTCTAAAGAAATGGTCACCTCATCGCCAAGGCTGATTTTTCCATATTGAAGGATGAGATGGTGCAAATGCTGACCGTTCGTGGCTTTGGAAACTCCATCAATCAATGCGGAGGCCTCTTTTCCTAAAAGGTTTCCTTTATCTGAAACTTGGCCGCCCATTTCGGCATAGAAAGGTGTTTCGGCAAAAATGACGTCCCCTTCTTCTTCAAGAGAATCAGCCTTCACTCCGTCGACAAAAATGCCGATTACTTTTGTTTTGATCTCATCTTTATCATAAAGGAAAACGGACTTTTCTTTAAAATCCATTAGGTCTTTCGATTGCTTATGAAAAGAATCTATTTGGCCACGAGCACTTCTGGCTCTCTCCCTTTGCTCCTCCATTAGTCTTTCGTACTCATCCATATCGCAGGAAATATTGTTTTCCAAAGCGATTTCCTTGCTTAAATCAGCTGGGAAACCATATGTGTCATACAAAAGAAAGATATCTTTTCCAGAAAGGGTTTTGCTATCCTTGATCATTTCTTTGAGGATAGCTTCGCCATTATTAAGGGCCTTAATGAATTTTTCTTCTTCCCCTTTGATCATTTTTGTGACTTGCTCTTCTTTTTGAACTAGTTCCGGATAAAAATCTTTATATTTTTCCACTACTACGTGGACCAATTTATACATAAACGGCTCATGAAAATTTATTTTTTGTCCATAACGCATCGCACGGCGAATGATTCGGCGTAAAACATATCCGCGCCCTAAATTAGAAAATGTCGCCCCATCGCTCAAAGCGAAAGTTAGGCATCTGATGTGATCGGCAATAACGCGGAATGGCATTTTATGCTCATCATCGTATTTAACGCCCGATAATTCTTCGCATTTTTTAATTATCGGCATGAACAAATCAGTCTCGAAGTTCGTCGGGGTTTCTTGCAAGATGCAAGCGATTCTTTCTAACCCAGCTCCTGTGTCGATGTTTTTTGAAGGAAGTTCCTTATATTTTTCTCTAGGAACGCCGTTTACGGCATTATATTGGGAGAATACGATGCCCCATATTTCGATATAACGATCGTTTTCAATATCATCTTCCAAAAGTTTGATTCCCAAGCCTTTTGGATCCCATTTTTCCCCACGATCGTAAAAAACCTCGGTGTTAGGTCCACACGGCCCTTCGCCAATCTGCCAATAATTGCTTTCAAGAGCCACCAAATGAGAAGCGGGAATTCCGACTTTTTGCCACAATTCAAACGACTCTTTGTCGATCGGATTGTATGTCACGTATATCTTTTCTGGGTCAAGCCCGAAGCCCTTCTCTTTGCTAGTTAAAATTTCATACGCCCAAGGAATGACTTCGTTGCGGAAATAATCGCCGATGGAGAAATTTCCAAGCATTTCAAAGAATGTATGATGCCTAGCTGTATGTCCAACGTTTTCAATATCGTTAGTGCGAATCGACTTTTGGATATTGACGATTCTTCTTGAAGGAGGAACTTCCGATCCATCGAAATACTTTTTTAATCCCGTTACGCCAGCATTAACCCAAAGCAATGATTTATCATCCTGGGGAATGAGATTGACGCCTGGCAAATAATGATGCCCTTTGCTTTCAAAGAATCGAATCCATGTTTCTCTAATTTCTTGTCCTGTTAACGGCTTCATAAAAACTCCTCTAAAAAAATAAAAACACCCTGAGAAAGAACGCTAGGACGCGCGGTACCATCTTTCTTCACCAAAGGTGCAACTCAATTTAATTCTTAACGCGAATTCACGGTGACATTACTCACTTCTAGGCAAGGCGGCACGTCTCTTGAGCTTTTCCATCATGAGGCCCTCTCTATAAAGAGACTTATTCTTGCAAAAAGATTATACGACCTTTGCCAAATAAATAAAGCCAAACTATTTAGTTACGCTAACTGTTTTGGGGATTTGCCTTGGTGAAGACGTTTGGTTTAGACCTGGGAAAGAAGGCCCCCAGCCTGTAGCGTAATTATAAAACTCCGTGAAAGTCGAATAGTGATTGTTCGTGAAATAGCAAACCGGGCTTGTTTCCCCATAATCTTTTAGGCCATCCACTACGACGACGAGGCGCCCCATGCCTCTATTCTTTGCGCCATAGGAACTATTTAAAGCTATATCCAATTCAAGATAGGTTCCATCGCTTTTGTTGAAAGTCCCAAGGGATTCCGTATAACTGTTTTTCCCCGAATAAAGCCCAAGCGTGAAAGATTGCATGGTTCGGCAATTTTCGGAATCGGAGAGTTCGGAACTGTTTTTGAAAAAATAATTCGGAGGCACTGTTCTAAAGGCTTGATAATAAAGAGCTACCGTCTCGTAGGTATAGCAATAATCAGTCTTTTTGATTGTTAGCGTGGTTGGATAGGCGAGGTATTTTTCTGTATCGTATTTGACGTTATAGACGGTAAATTCATCATCTGTCACCAATTCAGGAACGACCCTATAGGTTTTTTCAAATGTTGGAAGAGAGGAATTATTAACCTCTTCGTAATCGATTGTCGGAAGTGCTGAATCTGAAGAAGAATGCCCTGAATCAGAACTCTTTATGCCTTCGCTTGAAAAAGAAGAATCGCTTGAGC
>CAVGNL010000125.1:0-2605 GCA_963630455.1 Prevotella sp. CAG:755 | reverse complement strand
CGCTTGAGCTTTCCTTTGACGATTCAGAGGAAGTTATCTCATTTTTTGACGATTCACTTGAAGAGCTTTCGAAAGAACTATTAGCATTTTCTGAACTTTCTTTTGCAAATTGAAAGTCGCAGGAAAAAAGAAGATTCAGCGCTGATGCAAGGGTTAATATTGATATAAATTTGATTTTCTTCACGTTTGTATTATATTTTGAGATGATTGAAAGGCAATATCTATTTCCACGAGGAAGGCATCCGGCGATTGTTTTTCATCCATTCGGTATCTTTTAATTTCAAGGAATTATTCGAGCCTGTCACGGATTTATTTCCTTTGACGTCGTAAGTTACGTTGATTGTTCCGTTTAGTTCCCCGCCTTCGCCGATTTGATTTTTTACATAAGTGCTTTCGGCGTAATTTGTCACATAGACATCATCGGTATATTGCGACCAATTGTCTATTGTCGTTTGATAAGGCATCGTATTGGAATTATTTGCCGTATATTCATTGCTTCCAGCCACGCAACAAGTGCAAATGGTTTGAGGTTGAATAATCTTTAAAAAATCGGCTGAATTGGCATTTATCGAACCATGATGGCCGCCTTTATAAAGGTCCACTGTTCCGATATCGTTGCTTTCGAGAAGACTATTGATGCCATCCACTTCTAAATCACCCGTAAAAAGCATCTTTTTCTCGCCTTGCTTGAACAAAAGGCAAACGCTATTGTTGTTTTCGTTCGTTTCTGGCGCGCTGTCGTAATATTTTTGATAAAGAACGCTCATCGAAAGTCCTTTTCCAAGATCATAAGTTCTAAAGGCACCGTTAGTTTGGCTATAACAATCCGAGGCCGTATGGTAAGATGCGCCTTGGTTTACCGCATAATTTCTAGCCGTAACATAATTGTTATAGGTCGCTGTTGTAACATTTGTCTCACCGAAATCGATAATCGTGCCGATTTCGTAAGAATACAATATCCCTTGTTTGTTTGAACCATAGAAGCCGGGAAGATGATCGGCATGGGCGTGAGTCGCTATGACGTATTCCAATTTGTTATCCAAACAATGCTTATTTATTTCTTCGGCAATCAAAGAATAACTGTAATATTTAGGACCGGCATCAATCAAAATATCTGTATCCCCTGCTTTTATGTAGATGGAATCGCCATTATAAAGAGTGCCGCTGGTTCCTGCTGAAATGAAATAAAAGGAAATTTCATCAAAGTTATTTTCTTCTTGCGATGATGACTCTGAGTTAATGGATTCGGATGTTTCGCTTTCTGAAAGAGAGCCTTGACTTGAGGAGGAAACCGTTTCAGAAGATGAGATCTCCTCAGAAGAGGATTCTGAGTTATTGGAGTTGCTATTTTCTTTGCTGGAAGAGCCTTGCATAGAGGATTCTTCTGAATGATTAGAACTATTGTTTTTACTAGATGAAGAATCCGTTTTAGAATCACTACTTTGATTATTGGAAGGGTTTTGGTTAAAAAAACCCTTTTCAAATAGAAAATAGGCCGTTGTTCCAATAGTCAAACAAACTACTCCGATCAAAGAAAGCAGAATGGGAGACGATTTGGTTTTGTTTTTGCTCACGTGTTTATTTTTTCTTGAATTTCTTTTTGCCATATCTAAATCTATTTATCTTGTCTTTTTCCTTTTAAAAATGTTCTGTCGATTATTCCTCCGCCAAGAAGAACCCCTTCATCGGTGTAAAATACGGCAAATTGCCCTGGAGTAACCGCTTCGACTTCTTTTTCATATTGAAGATGAACCTCATTCCCCACAAAAGATAGAAAACAAGGGTTATCTTTTTGACGGTAACGGAATTTCACCTGAACATGTAATTGGTCAGATGGCTTTTCGCCTATCCAATTAACATCGTTGATGAAACACTCATCGCTCATAAGGTAACTTGATGAGTCACCTTTTGTAACATAGATGATATTGTTTTTGACGTCTTTTTTGCAAATGAACCACGTTGCATCTCCTTCCCCTTTGATTCCGCCGATTCCTAAGCCTTTTCTTTGACCAAGGGTATAATAAAGGACGCCAATATGCTTCCCAATGACTCTGTCTGTTTCGATGTCGATGATATTTCCCTCATTAGCTGGGAAATAATTCCTTAAAAATTGCCGAAAATTCCTTTCTCCGATAAAGCAAACGCCGGTTGAGCCATGCTTAGAGGAGACTTCATCTAAACCTAATCTTCTAGCTATCTCTCTAGCTTCAGGTTTAGTTATGTCATTCATTGGAAAAAGGCAAGAAGAAATCTGCTCTTCATTCAATTCGCAAAGAAAGTATGTCTGGTCTTTATTTAAATCAAATGGTTTGGCTAAATGGGTGTGCCCGTTATAAAAAACCTTTTTTGCATAATGCCCCATGGCAATATAATCAAAGCCGTTTTTCTTAGCGTATTCTAAAAACGGTCCGAACTTAATGTTTTTGTTGCAAAGCACATCGGGATTAGGCGTTCTTCCTCTTTCGTATTCTTTTAGGAAATAATTAAAAACCGTATCCCAATATTCTTTAACATAATCGATTCTTAATAAAGGGATACCTAACTTTAGGGCAACGGCCTTTGCATCATCATAATCTTTTTCCTGAGGGCATTGACTATCATTGAG
>CAVGNL010000124.1:0-2827 GCA_963630455.1 Prevotella sp. CAG:755 | reverse complement strand
GCGAATTGAGCGATGGGCGAGGTTCCGATTTTTAACGCTTGGATATTTTGAAAATTTATTCCCAAACCGAAGAAGAGAATTCGCAAGAAAAGAAGTGCCTTGAATTTTAAGAAGTGTTTAAATATTCAAGTATGGAAAAAATAATAGTTTTAGATTTTGGTGGTCAATATAATCAATTGATTGCCAGAAGGGTTAGACAAACCAATGTTTATAGCGAGGTTTTGCCTTATACTACTTCGCTTGATGTTCTTTCTTCTCCGGAGGTTAAAGGTATTATTTTTACCGGAGGACCAAATAGCGTTTACGATGAAAAATCTCCACATATCAGCAAAGAGATTTTTTCGTTAGGAAAACCAATTCTTGGAATTTGTTATGGTGCTCAATTAATGGCCTATACCCTAGGTGGAGTGGTCGAAAATCGCGGTAACACAGAGTATGGAAATATCGAAATTCAGCTACATGAGCCAAGCGTTTTGCTAAAAGAGGTTCCTCAAACAAGCAATGTGTTTATGTCTCATAACGATGAAGTCATTTCTCTTCCAGATGGTTTTGAATGCCTTGCAAGTAGCAAACATTGCCAAAACGCTGCTTTTGCAAATGAGGGAAAGAAACTTTTCGCCACTCAATTTCATCCCGAAGTCGAACATAGCGAGTTTGGGCAAAAAATAATTGAAAATTTTGTTCTTAGGGTCTGCGAGTGTAATCCAAATTGGAAACCTTCATCTTTTATCGATGATAAAATTGAAGAAATACGTAAGCAAGTTGGGAACAAGAAGGTCATATGCGGGCTTTCTGGAGGAGTTGATTCCTCGGTTGTTGCGGCTTTGATAGGTAGGGCCGTTGGCAATCAACTTACATGTGTTTTCGTCGATCACGGCCTTTTAAGAAAGGACGAAGCAAAACAAGTAATTGATACCTTTAGCGATAAGAGCAGATTTTCTTTTAATTTCATACCTGTTGATGCTTCAAAATTATTTTTTGAAAGACTAAAAGGAGTTACAGATCCTGAAGAAAAACGAAAAATCATCGGCAAATCCTTCATCGATGTTTTCAAAAAAACAAAAGAAAGCATACCTGCATGTGAATTTTTGGCTCAAGGAACAATCTATCCAGATAGAATTGAATCTGGTTTAGGCATCTCACATACAATCAAATCTCATCATAATGTTGGCGGCCTTCCAAAAGACGTCGGTTTTGAAGGCATTGTTGAACCGTTAAAAGATCTTTTTAAGGATGAAGTCAGAGAATTGGGCGTTCTTCTCGGCCTTCCTTATGAACTTATTTATCGTCAACCATTCCCTGGACCAGGATTAGGCATACGTATCATTGGAGAGGTAACGCCTGAAAAGGTGAAGATTGTTCAAGATGCTGATGCCATATTTAGAGAAGAAATAAGAAATGCGGGACTTGATAAAAAAATAAATCAATATTTTGCCGCCTTATCTAATATGCGTTCGGTGGGAGTTATGGGAGATGGGCGAACATATGATTATGCAATAGTTCTCCGAGCCATAACGACCGATGATTTTATGACTGCCAAGCCAGCGAATATCCCTTATGAGATAATCACGAACATTTCCAATCGAATCGTAAACGAAGTTAAAGGGGTTAACAGAGTGGTTTACGATTTCACCTCGAAACCACCTAGCACGATAGAACTTGAATAAAAAAGGCATCTGATTGATGCCTCGAGGTTAATTGTTTATTGAATAATTAGGCGCATCCTTAATGATTTTAACATCATGTGGATGCCCTTCTTTTAAGCCGTTATTTGTCACTCTTATAAATACGGCTTTTTCTTTTAATTCTTCGATGTTATGCGCCCCACAATATCCAAAGCCGCTTTTAACTCCGCCAAGCAATTGATAGATTGCATTGGAAACTTCTCCTTTGTATGGAGTCAAACCTTCGATTCCTTCTGGAACAAGCTTTTCTTGCTTTGTGTCTTTAGATTGGAAATATCTATCAGCCGACCCACGTTTCATGGCCGCTAATGAGCCCATCCCAACATAGGATTTGTATTTTTTGCCGTTTGACTCAATGATTTCGCCCGGCGCTTCAAGAGTCCCCGCCAACATCGATCCAAGCATCACCGTATCAGCGCCTAAAGCTAGCGCTTTTACAACATCACCAGAATATTTAATCCCACCATCTGCTATAACCTTAACGCCCTTTCCTTGGCAATAAGAAACAACTTCATCTACCGCACTTGCTTGAGGACAACCAACGCCTGAAATTACCCTTGTTGTGCAAATTGAGCCAGGACCTATGCCAACTTTCAAGGCGTCAGCTCCAGCTTCGATTAAATCCTTCGCGGCCTCTTTTGTAACGATGTTTCCAACAATCAATTCAACATTAATGAACGACTGCTTGATTTTTTTGACTGTATTGATGACGTTTTCAGAATGCCCATGGGCAGAATCGAGAACAAGAACGTCAGCTCCAGCGTTAAGTAAGGCAAAAGAACGAGCTAGCGCTTCCTCGTTTGCACCAATTGCCGCTCCACAAAGAAGACGCTTATTTTCATCAAGCGCGGCTTCTGGGTAACCTTCTATTGAAGCTTGTTTAACCAATTTGATTTCTTCCACTTGCTCTTCAATGCTTAAATTCTTATGGATGATGGAAATTCCGCCAGCTCTAGCTAGAGCGATTGCCATCTTATGTTCGCTTACGGTATCCATGGCTGCTGAGATAAGGGGAATGTTAAGATGAATTTTCTTTGTCAGATAGGTGTCTAGTTTCACTTCATTTGGTAGAACGTTAGACGCCTGCGGGATGAGGAGTAAGTCATCATAGGTGAGACCTAATTTGATGTTTTCTAATTTCA
>CAVGNL010000123.1:0-3563 GCA_963630455.1 Prevotella sp. CAG:755 | reverse complement strand
AGAAAAGGTCATTCAAATCGAAGAAGATATCGGTGCAGATATCATCATGTCTTTTGATGAATGCATTCCTTATCCCGTCACTCATGATTATGCCAAAAAATCTACTGAAAGAACGATCCGTTGGGCTAAAAGAGGATTAGCTGCCCACAAAAGGGAGGATCAAGCTCTTTTTGGAATAGTTCAGGGAGGAGAATTCCAAGACTTACGCGAAATGTGCGCCAAAGAATTGGCGGCGTTGCCTTTTCCTGGATATTCAATTGGTGGGACCTCTATTGGTGAACCAAAAGATGTCTGCTTCAAAATGATCGAAGATGCAATACGATACCTTCCAGAGGATAAGCCTAGATATCTTATGGGGGTTGGTTCGCTTGATTATATTCTCGGCGGAATCGAAAGGGGAGTGGATATGATGGATTGCGTGCTTCCTACAAGAATCGCTAGGCATGGCGCTTTGATGACCTCTCAAGGAAGAATCAATATTCGCAAGGCACAATATAAAAACGACTTTTCCCCACTTGATCCAGAATGTGATTGCTATACTTGCAAGCACTACACCAAGGCCTATCTCCATCATCTCTATCTTTGCCAAGAAGAATTTGGCAAACGTTTGAATTCCATTCATAACATTCGTTTTTTGATTAAGGTCGTTGAGGGAGCGAGGAAAGCGATTCAAGAAGACCGTTTCAAAGAATACGAAGAAGAAATACTCCGCAAATACGGAGATGAAAGGGGATTTTAATGGATATCAATTTATTTGATTATGATTTACCAGAGTCTTTGATTGCCCAATCTCCGAAAGAAAAAAGAGACACATGCAAATTGATGGTCATCAATAGGGAAAAGAAGACCTTTGAGCATAAGATCTTTCATGACATTATTGATTATTTAAAAGCGGGAGATGTGCTTGTTAGAAATAACACAAAGGTTATTCCTGCGCGCTTATTAGGAACGAAAGTAGAAACAAAAGGCGCCGTGGAGCTTCTTCTTCTGAAACAGCTTAACGATGATGTTTGGGAATGCTTGGTCGGAAACGCCAAGTCGGTTAAAGTAGGAAGCCATTGCTCTTTCGGGGATGGAAAGCTTCTTGCCGAATGCCTTGCCGTAAAAGAAGAAGGCATACGCGATATGAAATTCACCTATAAAGGCATTTTCATGGAAGTCTTGGATGAGTTAGGGCAGATGCCTTTGCCGCCATATATTAAAAAACAATGCGCGAATAACGATGATTATCAAACTGTATACGCCAAAGTTCCGGGTTCTGCTGCCGCGCCTACGGCCGGTTTCCATTTCACAAACGAGCTTTTCGAGGAAATAAAGGCCAAAGGGGTTTCCGTAGAGGATATTACTCTAAATATCGGCTTAGGAACTTTCAGGCCAGTTAAGGTTCAAGACACAAAAGACCATATCATGCACTCAGAGATAATCGAGATGTCAGAAGAAGTGGCCGAGCGCCTTAATAAAGCGAAAAAAGAGGGGAGGCGCATCATTGCCATTGGCACGACTTCGATAAGAACTCTCGAAAGCATATATGCCAAATATGGCAAATTCCAAGCCACGAGAGAACCGACAAGGCTTTATATCGAACCAGGATACAAATATCAAGCTGTTGATGCAATCGTCACTAATTTTCACCTACCTAAATCGACTCTGGTTGAGCTAGTCTCCGCTTTCGCTGGCCGAAGTTTCATTCTTTCTTGCTACAAAGAAGCGGTTAAAGAAGAATATCGTTTCTTTTCCTTTGGCGATGCTATGTTTATCTACGGGGAGAATTTCGACTACTCTAAGGCAATGGAATGAAATCGCATATAAATGAACGCAATTACTATTTAGAAAGCCTTAAGGAAATAAAAACTTTCGTGGGGGGAAGAAAGCCAAGGCTCCTTCTTCAAGATTGCTGTGGGCCCTGCGCCGCCTTTCCTTTGCTTTTTCTTTGTAAATATTTTGACGTTACCATTTATTTTACGAACTCGAATATCTTTCCTAAAGCTGAATTCGACAAAAGATTAGGAGAGGTAGAGAAACTCATCGATTACATCAAAATAACCTGGGGATACGAAGTCAAGCTGGTGATTTCTCCCTATGATCATGAGAATTATATGAAGGACTTAAAGCCGTTTTCCCTCCTTCCTGAAGGAGGATATCGTTGCCAATTATGTTATCGGAAAAGAATGGAAGAGGCTTATAAATACGCCGATGCCAATGACTTCGATTACATAACGACCGTAATGACGATATCTCGACAAAAATCCTCGATGATTTTGAATATGATAGGCGAAGAGCTCTCCACCCATCATAAATGCAAATATTTCTTCTCCGATTTCAAGAAAGACGACGGAATCAATAAAGGAATAGACATTAGGAAAAAGGCGAATTTGTATTGCCAGAATTATTGTGGCTGCGAATATAGTTTAAGAGACAGGCAAAAGCTCTGAAAATCGTTGATTATGGTCGAAAAATAACCAATAAAATTACCTATTTGAGGGATAAATAATTACTCTATTTTGTGCAATGTGCATAAATTTTTTATGCCAATTTGGACATATTTTTTTAAAAAATGCGATAAATAGTGAATTTTGGTCAAAACATTAGATAGGGTCTATATTTTCCGAAACAAAAGTTGTTGACTACATACACGCGTAGGGGGATAATTCTAAACGCTGGCGCAAGCGAGGAAGTGCGATGTTGCTGACACGCCGATACACGTTGTAATGTACCGACTTAGCCAGGGAACTCGCGCTGAGCCAAACTAGCAAGCCTGATGAAACAAGGAGGAAAAATCATGGCGAAACAACAAGTCCTGCGTATCAGATTGCAGGCCTACGACCACAAGATTATCGACGTTGCTGCCGAGAAGATTGTTGAAGTCGCCGACAAAACTGGCGCCAAAGTCATTGGCCCAGTGCCTCTCCCAACGGAGAAGCAAGTGTACACCATCTTAAGAGCTACCTTCAAATACAAGGATAGCCGTGAACAATTCGAGATTCGTACACACAAGAGATTGATTGATATCGTCAATCCTACAAAAGAAACGGTTGAAGCTATTCGTAAGCTTGACTTACCAAATGGCGTCGACATCGATGTCACAGCGAAGTAAGGAGGTAAACATTCATGAAATCCATTATCGGAAGAAAAATTGGAATGACCGAAGTCTTCGCAACTGATGGAACAATGTATCCAGTCACTGTCATCGAGGTTCTTCCAAACGTTGTTGTTGCTAAGAAAACAACAGAAAAAGATGGCTATGAAGCATTACAAGTTGGATATGAACCAACAGCTGAGCGTCATCTCAACAAATGCGAATTAGGCATTTATAAGAAAGCTAACGTTGCTACACACGCGCATCTATTTGAATTAAAGGGCGACGAAATTTATTCGAAGAACGTTGGCGAGACTCTCACAGCTGATTTATTCCAAGCTGGTGAAGTCGTTGATGTAATCGGTACAACCAAAGGTCATGGTTATACTGGAACAATCAAGAGATACCATAACCACATCGGTCCTAAAGGCCATGGATCTGGATATCACAGACAAATCGGTTCTCTTGCAAATAACGGACGTGATAA